>NZ_NOVT01000014.1:0-63611 GCF_008042455.1 Corynebacterium sp. LK10 | reverse complement strand
CCGGGAGGTAATCTCTGGTGTTATCCATGATGCAATGACCGCCTGACCCTACCCGCCATTTTTGTCATAAACGCAGTCAGTAACTCGGCGTTCTTGCCCCCTCCCCTTCTACATCCCCAAAACGCAAAATCCCCCGGCCTTACGACCGGGGGATTTTGTTCCTTGTGGAGCTTAGGGGAATCGAACCCCTGACCTCCTGCTTGCAAAGCAGGTGCTCTACCAATTGAGCTAAAGCCCCGTACACCGAGCAATTATACCTTGTTCGGCAGTGGGCCTAGGAGGACTTGAACCTCCGACCCCTTCGTTATCAGCGAAGTGCTCTAACCGCCTGAGCTATAGGCCCCGTGGAACGAGATATAACTTAACCCGTAACCATGACACTTCACAAATCGCCTGGTCAGCGGCCTAAATATTGAGTTAAAAAGCAGTCATTAAGTAGTCATTACGGCTACTCCATAACCAGATCACTGAAAACACCTCTGAACCAACGCGGCCCCGGGGCCACCGAACGGGGGTGACACCGGGGCCAGCGGGAGGCTAGGCAGCCTAGTCGTCGTCGGCAAGCGAAATCTTGAGACCTCCGACGAGACCGCCGCAAGCGTTGTAGATGACCGCGCCGAGGGCCATGAGCCCAATCGACAGCACCCACCACAGCGCTCCTACAGCGGCCGCCAGGCCAAGGACGAGACCCGCGCTGATGGAATCCTCCCCGCCGACCATTTCACTAATCGGAGCGAGCAATCCCATCCCGGAGAGCAAGAGGTAGAGCAGGCCAACCGCGGCAAGCCAGACGAGGAAGCAAATGAAACCAGTGGCCGCCGTAATGCGCATGGCGGACCAGGGGCTCACCTTGTCGACTACCAAGTTAGTTTCGGCCATGCGCTTACTCCTTCTCCGCCTCCGAGTCACCGGACTCGGCAGCACCGGTGCTCTTGGTGGCGCCGGTGCGCTTCGGGACTACGTCCAAGGTTCCGGCCTCAGAGACCTTAGAAGCGGTCTCTTCGCCCTCATCCTCGACGTTGCGGTCGATAGCCAGCAGTTCCACGCCGTCAGCGAGGTTGACCAGGCGCACGCCCTTAGTGGCACGCGAGGTGGCGCGAATCTCGTTGACGTTGGTGCGGATGATGTCGCCGGCGGAGGTGACAGCGAAGATTTCGTCGTCGTTGTCCACCACCAGGGCGCCCATCAGCGGACCACGCTTCGGGTCGTACTTGAGCGTCAGCACGCCCATACCGCCGCGGTTCTGCGGGGTGTACTCGCTGAGCTTGGTCTTCTTGCCGAAGCCGCCGGTCGTTGCGACCAGCAGGTTGTGCTCTTCCTCGACCACGACCATGCTGAGCAGCTTGTCGTCGCCCTTGAAGCGCATGCCCTGGACACCGGCAGTGGCGCGGCCCATCGGGCGCAGCGCGTCGTCGGAGGCGGTGAAGCGGATAGCCTGGCCGCGCTCGGAGACGAGCAGCAGGTCATCGTCAGCAGAGCACAGACGGGCACCGATGAGGGAGTCGCCTTCGCGCAGGTTGATGGCAATCAGGCCAGCGGAACGAGCGGACTCGTAGTCCTCCAAACGGGACTTCTTTACCTTGCCCTCGCTGGTGGCCAGCACCAGGTACGGGCTGTCCTGGTAGCTCTGAATCTGCAGCACCTCGGCGATGCGCTCCTCCGGCTGGAACTCCAGCAGATTGGCGACATGCTGGCCGCGGGCGGCGCGAGTGGCCTCCGGCAGTTCGTAGGCCTTGAGTCGGTAGACGCGACCCTTGTTGGTGAAGAACAGAATCCAGTCGTGCGTGGAGCAGACGAAGAAGTGGCGGACAATGTCGTCCTGCTTCAGGTCCGCACCGCGCACGCCCTTGCCACCACGGCGCTGGGCCTTGTAGGCATCGACCTTGGTGCGCTTGGCGTAGCCCGTGGAAGTAATGGTCACAACCACGTTTTCGCGGGCGATGAGGTCCTCTTCGGTGACGTCGCCCTCAGCGGCCACAATCTGGGTACGACGGTCATCGCCGTACTTCTCCACGACCTCGCCCAGCTCTTCCTTAACGATGGCGCGCTGACGCTCCGGCTTGGCCAGGATGTCCTTCAGGTCGGCGATCTCGAGCTCGATCTCAGCCAACTCGTCAATGATCTTCTGGCGCTCCAGAGCAGCCAGACGACGCAGCTGCATCGCCAAAATGGCGTCAGCCTGAATCTCGTCGATTTCGAGCAGACCCATCAGGCCCGTGCGCGCGGTATCAACCGTGGCAGACCGGCGAATCAGAGCGATGACCTCGTCCAACATATCCAGGGCCTTGACCAGGCCGCGCAGGATATGGGCGCGCTTTTCCTTCTCGTCCAGGCGGAACTGGGTCCGTCGAACAATGACCTCAATCTGGTGGGCGACATACAGCGTCACCATCTGGTCAATGCGCAGCGTACGCGGCACACCGTCGACGATGGCGAGCATGTTCGCACCGAAGCTGGTCTGCAGCTGGGAGTGCTTGTACAGGTTGTTCAGCACCACACGCGGTACGGCGTCGCGCTTGAGCTTGACGACGATACGCATGCCCCACTTCAGGTCAGATTCGTCATCAATCGAGGCAATGCCCTGCAGACGCCCGTCCTTGACCTGATCCGCGATGTTGGCAATCATGCGGTCCGGGTTGACCTGGTACGGCAGCTCAGTGATGACAATCGACTGACGAGTGCCCTCCTGCTCAATCGAGGTCACACCGCGCATGCGAATCGAACCACGGCCGGTGGTGTAGGCCTCCTTGATGCCCTTATCGCCGACAATTTGGGCGGCAGTTGGGAAATCCGGGCCCTTGATGCGCTCCATGACCGCATCCAGCGTGGTCTTTTCATCCGCTTCCGGGTTGTCCAGGCACCAGTTGATGGCATCCGCGACCTCACGCAGGTTGTGCGGTGGGATATTGGTGGCCATACCGACGGCAATACCGCCGGAGCCGTTCATCAACAGCTGCGGGACACGCGACGGCAGAATAACCGGCTCTGTCGTACGACCGTCGTAGTTCGGCTGGAAATCGACGGTGTTTTCGCGAATGTCGCGCACCATTTCCATGGCCAACGGCGTCAGACGGGCCTCGGTGTAACGCATAGCTGCGGGGCCGTCGTCACCGCGGGAGCCGAAGTTACCCTGACCGTCGACAAGCGGATAGCGCATGGACCACGGCTGCGCCATGCGCACCATGGTGTCGTAAATAGCGATGTCGCCGTGCGGGTGGTAGTTACCCATCGTGTCCGAAACCGGCTTTGCGGACTTCACATAGCCGCGCTCCGGGCGGTAGCCGTTGTCGAACATGGCGTAGAGAATGCGGCGGTGCACCGGCTTGAGACCATCACGGATCTCCGGCAGCGCACGGCCAACAATCACGCTCATGGCGTAGTCGATATAGCTCGACTGCATCTCTTCATTGATGTCGATCGGGCGAACCTGGTGGCCCAATACTCCACTTCCGAAAGATGAGCCGTCGTTGTTGTTATCGTCGCTCAATGACTGCTTCCTTTACTTAAAAGAGGTTCGCATCCATTCTACAGGGCTTTAGAGCCCGCTTTACGACGCCGTGTGCAACTTTTCGATACCATTGTGGTATCAAATCTGGGTTTTAGGCCTAGTAGAGACGAATAAGACGGCACAAGCTAGGCAGCAAGGAGCAAATGCGATGGCGATGACCTTGAGACTCACGAAAGAACAGGACACCGCTCTGGCGCTGCTGGCGCACATGGAGGGCGTGTCTAAACACGAGGCCGCCATTCGCGCCATCGAATCCGCCGCAGCGAGAGCCCTTCAGCAAGGTCAGGCTCGGGAAATTACGGCAAGCGTAATTGATACTGACATGGCGCTGCTGCGAAAGTTGAGCTCCCCAAGGCCCCGGGGAGCACAGGAATGAGCACGCCCCAGATTCAGCCTCTCAGCGAGGCCGCTATCCTGGCGGCCACCGATGAACTGGTGGCCACAGTGCCGGAATTGGTCGACGCTACACTTGCGAGGCCGTGGACAATCAGCGCTATTGTCGCCGCCAGCTCAGGAGTCATTGCTGGTCACCGTAGCTTTCCCGCGATTTCTGCGGCAGCGCAGGCGGTCGCTTACGCAACGTTTCACGTGAAACCACTAAGTTTTGGCAACACCGCACTGGGCGCACTACTTGCACACATACTCCTCACCACCAACGGCGAAGAGCTGTCATTCGCAGAGACGTGGGATCTGGTCAAAGGCGGCACTTAGCCGGGGACAGGGCCTAGTCACTCTTTCGGGTAAACGGGCTGGTCGGAATGCGATTGCCGGACTCCAGCCGGCCCGTGTAATACGCCGTGGCCTCACCTTCAGCCAGCTCAACCTCGTACCAACCATCACGGACATAATCAGCCGTCCGGTCCTGCCCGCCAACTAGAACACGTCCCGCCGCGTGCTCCAAAGTGACCTCCGGCAACTCTTTCGCCGTCTTGCTGAATACACGCAGGAAGCGGTCCGGGCCGCACACGGTAAGTTCGCGCTCCAGGAGTCCAATTCGCAGCTCTAACGTACCGAGCACCGTGTGATGCTCCACCTTATTGCCACTGTAAACAGCGAAAACAGCCTCACGGGAACCGTCATTGACCAGTACAAGATTGCCGTCTTTGAGGTAGACGTGCAGCCGGTACGGTGTCGGCAGCGCGGTCGCCTGCTCGGACTCCTGCACCGGATAGTCACCGGCCGGCTCCGCCTCCCAGCGCTTCACAAACTCTGGCGCTGGTCCCGGCTGCTCTGGAAGCTGCATTCCCGCAGATGCCGAGAAGTCGAGTGTGGATACCAAATCACCACATACCCGACGACGCCAATCAGTGATATTTCCGCAGCTCACGCCGGTGACTTGCTCCAGGAAACGGATCACCGAAGTGTGATCGAAGACCTCTGAGGACACCAAACCACCCACCGACCACGGTGAAATGACAGTCATCGGGACACGGAACCCGAGCCCCTTCGGCTTGCCCAGGTACCACTCCCCCGGCTCATTCTTCGGCGGCAGCGGCGGCACCACATGGTCGAAGTAACCATCAAACTCGTCAAAGTTAATCAGGAAGACGGTCTTGGCCCACACCTCCCGGTTGGAGGCCAACGCATCCAACAGGCGGTAAGTGATATTCGCCGACTGAATCGGCGAGGACGCTCCCGGGTGCTCGCTTTCCGCGGCCGAAGGCACAATCCAGGAGACCTTTGGCAGCTGCCCGGATTCAACATCCCGTCGGAAAGCGTCGGTTAGCGTGCCCGGCTGGCGGCGGTGCAGCGCGCGATCATAGAGATCCCGTTCCGCCTCAGACAGCTTCTCCACAGCGGCATTCAGGCGGTCGACCATCTGCTGCTGCTCTGCAGTTGGCGGCATCCCATCGCCCAGTTCCAGCAGCTTCTCGTGGAAGCCCGTCATGTCGAGACCAGGCAGCCCGGCCTCACGAATGACCTTGCGGCCAATATTTCGAAACGCGGCGAAGAAATCCAGGTTGTTGTCCGTGTAGTTATCCCACTCCTGGTAGACGCGCCATGGCACCCCAGCCGCCGAGAGATCCTCGGCATACGTGCGCCACCTGTACCCCGGGTGCGTCGGCTCGTACGCCGCATTGCCAACCGCTCCAGTCCCCCACGGTTCCTTTCGGGTATCACCCGAAAACAGGTAGTTGCGGTTCGGGCTTGTCGACGTAGGCATCGAGGAAAAGTAACCATCGCAGATAGTGAACGTCTCTGCGAGAGCGAATTGGAACGCGATGTCCTGACGGTCATAACAGGCCATCGTGCCGTTGCCCTTGGCCTCGATCCAGCCATTACAGCGGCCGCCGTTTAGTGCAACCTGCCCGTCTTCCCAACCGTGCGGCAAACTTGCAATGTACTCCACCGAGAGATCACCGCGATTAGCGGCGTTGCGAATCAGGTATGGACTGACCCCACTCTGGTTGAAAACGCCCGGCAAAGCGGAATTGTCGTTGTACCCCCGCACACCTCGGAGAGTGCCGAAGTAGTGATCAAAAGAGCGGTTTTCCTGCATCAACACGACAACGTGCTCGACCTGGTCGAGGGAGCCAGCCGGTCGGGGCTGCGCGAGTGCATGGCGCAATGATGGCGGCAGCAGCGTGCTCGCAGCGGTGATAGCACCGACTCCTGCGGCGGTCTGCAGGAAGTGCCGACGGGAAAATTCAGATATATTTTTAGGTGAAGTTGCCATAGGCATCTACGTTAAGAAGCGCAGATTACCAGCTGGAAAATTGCGGTTTAAATTTCCTCAATAAACTGCTCTAGACGGTCAACCACAGCCTGTGGCTCACGCGCCCAGCGGTTGTGACCAAGGCGTTGCTCAATAAACTCGTACCTCGCCGAATTCGGCAACATCCGAACCAACGCTTGCGCAGATTCCGCTGGGCAATCACGGTCACCGCCACAGTTCAGCAATAACGCTGGGGTAGTTACTTTCGGCATCTCAGCGGCATAGTCGATGTCTGCACCCCGTGGTCGCAGCAAGCCCGTGCGCGAGAAGCGCGCCCACTCCACCACATGATTGCGAGCCTGCCGACCGTAACCGGCCACATCGAACCTGCCTGCCGGCCAATAACCCAAAATCTGGGATACCACCTGCATAAATGGTGCACCGTAACGAAGCCGCTTGTACTCGTTGCCAGTAAAACACCTATAGTGCGGGGTGCCGGATCCGACCATCACCACGCCGGCCACATCCGCTTCCGGTCGGGCCAAATACAGAGAAGCAATCTGGCCGCCCATGGAATGACACAGCAAATAAACGGGAAGCTTCTCCCCTGCTGCCAGATGGTCGAATTCCTTCCGAGCACGAGCCACCGCCAAGGGATAATCCACCGACGCTAAATCCTGGTAGCCCCAATTGTGACGGCGGGTGGCCACCGCAGTCTGGTTACCCTGGCCGCGTAACTCCGAGGTCAGGACGCAAAAACCTCGACGCTGTAACTCTTGGGCAATCGGCCGGTAGTAGCGAGCACCCATGCCAAAGCCCGGCCAAATAACGACAATGCCCCGAGGCGAACCTTCGGGAAACCGAAGCGCCATCGGGGTCACGGAGCCATCTGGCAATGTCTCCTGCACAATACGTGGCACGACTGGCGGTTCCCCGTTGACCATGCTTCCCCGAGTATCTTCCATTTCATAAACATTAATGGCTGAACGGAGGTTTTGTCAGGGGAACCGACAAGCCGATAACCAGACTTGGTATCGGCTTAGACGTCGAGGAAGCGAACGTCCTTCGCATTACGGGTAATGAACGAACGTCGTGAAGCGACGTCATCGCCCATCAGAATGGTGAACAGTTCGTCCGCCTTCTGCGCGTCCTCGAGGGCGACCTTACGCAGCACGCGGTGATCCGGATCCATGGTGGTATCCCACAGCTCAGCGGCGTTCATCTCACCGAGACCCTTGTAACGCTGAACACCATCGTCCTTGTTGATCTTGCGGTTGGCAGCCAGCCCCTCTTCCAGCAGCTGATCGCGCTCAGCATCGGAGTAGGCGTAGCCCGGCTCACCCTTGGCCCACTTGAGCTTGTACAGCGGCGGCTGGGCGAGGTAGACGTGCCCTTCATCAATCAGCGGACGCATCAGACGGAACAGCAGCGTCAGTAGCAGCGTGGCAATGTGCTGACCATCGACGTCGGCGTCGGCCATCAGCACAATCTTGTGGTAGCGCAGCTTCTCGATGTCGAATTCGTCGTGAATACCGGTGCCCAGCGCCGTAATAATGGCCTGGACCTCGTTATTCTTCAGCGTCTTATCCAGGCGCGCCTTCTCGACGTTCAAAATCTTACCGCGTAGCGGCAAAATGGCCTGGAACAGCGAGTTTCGGCCTGCCTTTGCAGAACCACCTGCGGAGTCACCCTCCACGATGAACAGCTCGGACTGCTTCGGATCCTTCGAACGGCAGTCCGCCAACTTACCCGGAAGACCGCCAAGATCGGTCGCGGACTTACGACGCACCAGGTCACGGGCCTTACGAGCCGCCTGACGGGCATGTGCCGAAGCAATGGCCTTGTTAACAATGGCCTTGGCCTCAGCCGGATTGGCCTCCAGCCAGTGACCGATGTGCTCATTAGTCATGCGCTGGACGAAGGAACGCACCTCGGTGTTACCGAGCTTCGTCTTCGTCTGGCCCTCAAACTGCGGATCGGCGACCTTCACCGAAATCACGGCAGCGAGACCTTCACGGCAATCCTCACCGGAGAGGTTGTTTTCCTTCTCCTTCAACAGGCGGTGCTCACGCGCATAGCGGTTCATCAGCGATGTCAACGCAGAACGGAAGCCCTCTTCGTGCGTGCCACCCTCAATGGTGTTAATGGTGTTGGCGAAGGTGTGCACCGACTCGGAGTAACCCGAGTTCCACTGCATGGCAATCTCGACCTCGTGGCCGTCACCTGCAGCATCGAAGGAAATGATGGTCGGGTGGATGATGTTCTTCGACTTGTTCAGAGTCTCGACATAATCCCGCAGACCATTCGGGTAGTGGAAGACCTTACGGCGCTCCTTCGGCTTGGTGGTCTTCTCTGCCTTCTCCTTCTGCTCCTCAACCGCATCCTTGGCGATTTCAGCGGATTCGGTCTCCGCCTGCTCCGCCAGAGCCTCAGCCTCGAGCTCCTCCTCGGAGACACGCTTGTCCACCAACGTGATGGTCAGGCCCTTGTTCAAAAACGCCATCTCGCGCAGGCGGCGAGAAATGGTGTCGAACTTGAAATCGGTGGTCTCAAAAATCTCCGGATCCGGCCAGAAACGCTGCGTGGTACCCGAACCGCGAGTCTTCTTACCTCGGATAATTTCTTCCGGAACAGCCTGGTCGAAGTTCTGGTACCAGGTGTAGCCATCGCGGATGACCTCGGTTTCCATGCGGGTCGACAGCGCGTTAACCACCGAAATACCCACACCGTGCAGACCACCGGAAACAGCGTAGGACTCGGAGTCAAACTTGCCGCCGGCGTGCAGCTGAGTCATAACCACCTGCACCGTCGGCATACCCGACGGGTGCATTTCGACAGGAATACCACGGCCGTTATCGCGGACCTGAACGCCGCCGTCTTCCAGCAGAGTGACCTCAACATCGGTGGCGTAACCCGCCATCGCCTCGTCGACGGAGTTGTCTACAACCTCCCACACCAGGTGGTGCAAGCCACGCTCACCAGTCGAGCCAATGTACATACCCGGCCGCTTACGCACGGCCTCGAGGCCCTCGAGGATGGTAATCGATGAGGCGTCATATTGATGTTCGGTAGCAGCCACGGTTCGGCGCGTCTCCTATTCTTGGTTCTCTCCCCGCGCAACATTCGTCAGCGCGCGAAAAATAGGCCGGCGGTCAAGCGCTATCAGCGCCAGCCAGAACTACATAGGACTACTAGATAGGTCTGGCTAGTTTGGAAGTCGATAACGTCTCAAGAACCGCCTGCCGGTTTTCTCCTGCCCATCTTACCCCAACGTAGTCCCCTACTGTGGATATAGCCGATGCGCTCAAAGGACCAAATTTCGCAGTTTTACGCATACCGACGGCTAATCGTAGACCGTTTACCGACCTTTACCCGTAAGTATCACGCGGTCCTCGGCCCTCGATGTGCAATTTGCCCTTGCGCCAATTCGGCGCTTTCGGCCCCAGCACCTTAATTTCCTCAACCACTCCATCCCCGACGCGTTCCGCGATCGACTTCAAAACCTGTCGCTGTGCCAGCCGCAGCTGTGTTGCCCATGCTGTCGATTGGCACTCGACCACCAAAGTGCCGTCCTTGAACTCCTTGACCTGGGAGTGTTCCGCGACAACCTTGCCGACCATCGAATCCCACTCCGTCATAATCACACCGTGGGCAATGTGGATCTGCCAGCCGCGATCGACTACTGCCTTATTCAGCACCGCACCAATCGGCGCAGGTCGACGGTCATATTTCCGGTACAGCCGAATCCCCGCCTCCTTCAATAGGCTCGGCGAAATCACCGTTCCGGCACGATCTCGCACCACTGCTTGCGCTGCCCGCTGCTTATCGACGTCCGCAACGATCCCCTCCGCGGCCTTCACAGGCACACGGCTATCGAGGCCAGACCACGAGCCCTTCTTCTTCGGTGGCCGCTGGAGATTCGGTAACTTGTGACCGCCCTCCTTTGCAGCATCGCGCATGCGGAAGAAAGCGTCACTGATCAGGTCGTTTTCCTCTTCCGGTGAGTTATCCGGCTCCATGTTCTCGACCATACCCGTCACTCTTCCGCGACTGGGTTTTCATCCAGCAGTGAGATTCGCCCCTGCTCAGTCTGCGCCACCGTTACCGTGTGATGGGTCACCGAAGAATCCTCGACCAGTGCCTGAGGCAACTCCTCTCCCACCGCCGAGGTGATCAACACCTGCTCAGCCTGCTGCGCAATTTCCATGAGAGCTTCCCGACGATGCCGGTCGAGCTCCGCAAACACGTCGTCAAGCACCAAAATCGGGTCGGGTCCATCGGCCCGGAGCAAAAAGTACGCGCCGAGACGCAGCGCGAGTGCAAAAGACCAGGTTTCGCCGTGGCTAGCAAAGCCCTTGGCGGGGTCATTGCCGAGAATGAGGTCGAGATCATCGCGATGCGGACCAACGAGACAGGAACCGCGCTCAATCTCCGCGGTGCGGCGCTCCGCCATCTTCGTCAGCAGCAGTGCCTCGAGCAGCTCCGGTTCGCTGGGCAATGGCCCGCCATCCAGGCTGTCGACCTTCGGCGCATAGGCGATCGTGGCTGGGCGCGAGTGCGGGGCAAGCGTGGCATAGGCCTCGCTGACATGCTCGGAAAGCTCGGCGATCAAATCCATACGCGCAGCCATTAACGCCGCTCCCACCTGCGCCAATTGCGCATCCCAGGTATCCAGCGTGCTCAGTGCGGCCTGCCCCTCCGAGGAAGAATAGCCACGGCGCAGCGTCGAGCCCGCCGACTTCAGCAGCGCATTCTTCTGACGCAAAATCTTGTCATATTGAATGCGGATACCGGCGGACAGTGGCCGTCGTAAAGCGAGCAAATCATCGATGTATCGGCGACGGGAAGCGGGCTCGCCCTTGACCAGCGTGAGATCCTCGGGCGAGAAAAAGACCGACTTAACGATCCCCAGCAGCTCCCGCGGAGACTTCAGCCGCGTGCGATTAATCTGCGCCTGATTCGCGCGATGCGGATTGATGAGCAGATGCGCCGTCAGCTCGCGGCCATCATTGACCGCCGTCGCCGAAATGCGTGCCGACGGGGTCCCCGAACGAACCAGCGGAGCATCCGTAGACACTCGATGCGAGCCGAGCGTGGAGAGATACCCAACGGCCTCGACGATATTGGTCTTGCCGTAGCCATTTTGCCCGGTAAATACGGTAATTCCAGGCGTGAACTCGACTTCCAACTCCGGCCAGGAGCGGAAGTCCCGCAAGGACAAATACCGAATGTGCATAGCCGCAAACTAGCCCGGCAGGCGCACAGGCATCAGCAGGTAAGTGAAGTCGGTCTCCGGCGTTGGGTAGAAGCCGTCCTCACCGAGCTCCGGGATAGCTTCCGGCTCTGGAATGAGAATCGCGGGACGCGACGGCTGCGTAAAGCCCAGCAGAACGCGGTGGGAGCGAACAGCGCTGAGCCCCTCGAGCAGGTACTGCGGGTTGAAGGCGATCAGAAGTGGTTCCCCATAGAAGTTGCAGGCCACAGTCTCTTCTGCGTGACCGACCTCGTCGCCATGAGCGGAAAGGACAACCTGGCCATCGGAGAAGTCCATGCGAATCTGCGCACCGTGATCCGCCATCAGAGACACACGACGGATGGCATCCTGCAGCTGGTCAACACGAGCAACAGCCATGGAGGAATGCTGCTTCGGCAGCAGCGGACGGAACTTCGGGAACTCGGCGTCCAGCAGTCGCGTGGTAGTGCGACGAGGATCGGCGAGGATAGCCAGCAGACCTTCAGAGCCGACCTCACGATCATCGGATCCGTCGCCGAATGCCAAGGTCACTGGCTCGCTGGAAGTGGTATCGAGAGTGCGGGCAGTCTCCGCGAATGTCTTTGCCGGGATGAGCAGCTTGGTCTCCCCCTCAGGGATCTGCGCCCACTCGAAACTGCGAACCGCCAGGCGGAAACGGTCGGTGGCAGCGAGAGTGACCTCGTTACCTTCGGTTTCCATCCGGATGCCGGTCAGCATCGGCAGCGACTCATCCTTGCCGGCAGCGATAGCGACCTGACCAATAGCCTCAGCCAGCAGAGCAGCACCGACAGTACCGGTAGCAGCCGGAGCTTCTGGTAGCTGAGGGTAATCCTCCAAGGTCAGGCTTGGTAGCTCGAAGCGGGAAGAACCACAGCGAACGATGACCTTCGTGCCATCAAAGTGCATCTCTACCTGCTTATTCGGCAACTTAGAGACAATGTCAGAAACCAACTTGCCATTGACGGCGAAGCGACCGGGCTCATCGACCTCTGCACTAATACGAATCTGAGTCGAGACCTCGTAGTCATAGCCAGCGAGCTGCAGACCATTGTCATCCGCGAGAAAAATCATGCCACGCAGAATCGGCTGAGTCGGGCGTGCAGGCAGGTTACGAGCAACCCAGCTCACCGCACCCGCGAGATCGTCCTTAGCCGCGCGAATACGGACTTCGGTCTGCTCCATCGTTCCTCCACCGGTATTGGATGTCTGTTATTAGCCGTCTTTTGTGTTGTCAGCACGCTATGTCAGCGCACATGACTGGAGTTACAAAGATTCCATCGTACAACTCTACTGCAGACTGCCAAAGACCTCACTGGGATTCTTGTAGTCCGTCTAGTGCTTGATCGTAGTTCTTACTCGTTCTTGGCATTTATGAAGTTGTGCGCGAGAGGTTGCTTGCCAGAGGTTGTGCGCAGGCCCCCTTTTATCTAGAAGTTTCTAGAGATTTTTAAAGTCGGGAGTAGTAATAGGGGGTGTGCACATTGTGAAATTACATGATTCCCGCTGGTCTTCACTGATTTCGCGCTGTGGATAACCAGTGCGTCTAACTGTGGATAACTTGGGTGTCTGTGGATAGTGTTCGGGCTTCATCTTTCATCCACAAAATTTAGGAGTTGTCCACAGCTCTGTGCACGGAAAAACCGCAGTTAATAACAAGAATTCCGCACGCCGAACCCAAGGATTTTAAGCCGTGCCGCGAGCTCGGTCACGAATGCGTGTAGTCAGGTCGTTGACCTGGTCCTTTGAGGGCTTTTTCTCCTGAATTTCCTTAACAATCTTGCGTTCAGCGTGCAAAACCGTCGAATGGTCACGATTTCCGAACTCTCGGCCAATCGACGGCAACGAAAGCTCGGTGAAGGACCTCGTCAGGTACATAGCAATCTGGCGTGCATGAGCGACCGGGCGAGTCTTACCCGGGCCCACCAAATCCGCAACCGTTAAGTCGAAGTACTCAGCCGTGGTGGAGATGATGATCTCCGGGGTAATCTGCACCTCGATTTCGTCGGCACCGAGGATCTCCTGCGCAAACTTCAAGGTCACAGGCTCATGAATCATGGATGCGTGAGCACTAATCTGCAGGAGACGCCCCTCGAGCTCACGAATAGAAGACGAGGTGTTCTCCGCGATGTACTGGAGTACATCATGCGGAACGACCAAATCAGACAGCTGTGCCTTCTTCGACAGAATTGCGATTCGCGTCTCCAAGTCCGGGTATTGCAGATCCGGATTGAGCCCCCACTGGAAGCGGGTACGAAGGCGATCCTCCAGGGTCTTAAGCTCGCGTGGTGGGCGGTCCGACGACAGCACAATTTGGTGATTGGACTGGTGCAGGGCATTGAACGTATGGAAGAACTCTTCCTGTGTACCTTCCTTGCCCTCCAAGAACTGGATGTCATCGATGATGAGCATGTCCAAATCGCGGTAGCGACGCTTGAAGGATTCCTGGGCGTCGTCACGCACGGAATTAATGAAGTCGTTGGTGAACTCTTCCGAGGAAACGTAACGAACCCGCAGGTTAGGGTACAAATGCTTGGCGTAGTGACCAATGCCGTGGAGCAGGTGCGTCTTGCCAAGACCCGAACCGCCGGAGATAAACAGCGGGTTGTAGGTGCGCCCCGGAGACTCTGCAACAGCGACGGCGGCTGCGGCGGCGAATTTGTTCTGCGGACCAATAACGAAGGTCTCGAAGGTGTAGTTCGGGTTGAGGGTGGGCTCCTCGAAAGGCATGCTCATCTCGGTTGGAGTGCCGTGGCTCTCGGAACGGAAAGGACTTGTGACCTGGCGCTGATCAGCAATAGTCATCGGATTCTCGGCAGATGAGTGCGAAAGCCCCTGGGCCATTGAATCCACGGCGTCCATCGATCTGTGCTGTGACTGGGCACTTTGCTGATTATGGACATTTGGCTGATGCGTCTGCGGCACTTGTGGCATCTGTGTCGATCCCTGGTGCTGCTCGTGGAGATTGAAGTCGTTCGTATCTGCACTGGGGAACGGGTAGTTACGGCCAGACTGCTGCTGGTGCTGCTGCTGGTTTGGCTGTTGACGCTGAGCCTGCTGCGGACGCGAAGCTGCAGATGGCATCTGCCCCGAGTGCTGTGCAGATGGTTGAGTGGTCTCTGCTGCCTGGCTATCTTCAGCGTCGTCAGCAGGATCGGCAACGGTGATGACTGTTTCCAACTCCTCGCCGGTCAGCGAGGCTAAGACGGCCTCGATAATGCCCTTGAGCTCTTCTTTTACCAGTGCCTGCACCACTGGCGATTGAGTGCTGAGCAGGAAAAAACCTGGAAAGTCACCAGTGTGCGTCACTGACCGCAGCAGTGCCTTGTGTGGCGGGCGTAGTGGTGCAATGCCCAACTCCGGCGCACCTTCTGGTGAAGTCAGGATAGAAACGACCTGCTCCCAGAGTCCACCTGGCAATTCTGGTTGTTCGCTCACTGTGTGAATGTCCTTTTACATGTTTACGTTCATCAAATTTATCGAGGCGACCTGTTTTTGTGGAGTGTTTTTGGCATGGCGAGAGCGCCATATCTGCCCATTTGGGGGCTATTTCTTGTAATTCGCCCTGTGGGGTGTTTCTACACAAGGTGCTATACGCCCCGAGCAGGACTTCCACATGTTTGTCCACACCTGTGGATAAACCTTGTCGCTAATTGACTAACAGTTTATCCACAGTTTGCCCACAATGAAAAATAGCCCCCTAGTCTGCGTTTACCTAGGTAAACACGTTATTTCCCCTGCTCGCTGTGATTCATGGTGTGGAAGTTATCCACAGCTAATGGGATAAACACCCTGTGGATTGCAGTGCATAGGTCAGTATTTCCACAGGTCAACATCGGTACCGTCGGAAAACTTGGAAAATGATTCTCCAGGTAAATCCGGCGTGTTGATTTGAATTTTTCGCTCGATTCGACGTAACCTATCTGGGTGTTTCATATCCATTGAGATATGAGTCCGAGCTTGTGCTTGGACCCGACAGAACGCATGTAGCTTTCAATCTGTCGGTAAGTAATTTTTCCGTGCATCACGGGAATGCGTCAGACGCATCGCTGCCTCGCACTCGAAGCGAGGAGTTTACTGCGGTGTGTTCAGCGTGGACTCGTGGTCGTTTGAGTTTCAAGGAGTGTCAACCGTGTCGAAGCGGACGTTCCAGCCGAATAACCGCCGTCGTGCACGCGTGCACGGCTTCCGTACCCGTATGCGTACCCGTTCCGGTCGCGCCGTTGTGGCAGCACGCCGCAGCAAGGGCCGTGCCCGCCTGTCCGCTTAAGCAAGAGGACACCGATTTCGGTGCTCCCTCAGAGCAATAAGCTGCGTTCTTCGCGTGACTTCACGGTCACCGTACGACGTGGACGCCGAATCGGACGCAAGACCTTGGTCTTGCATATTCGTGACACCGCCGCTTCTGGCGGTGAAGATAAGACCGATACGCAGATTGCCAGGTTTGGTGGTCCGCGTGTCGGTCTTGTCGTATCTAAAGCTGTGGGCAACGCCGTGACTCGTCACGCTGTATCCCGCAGGCTCCGCCATGTTATGGCCGCGGCCGCGCAGAATCTTCCGTCCACCATGGACATTGTCGTTCGCGCGCTGCCTGCATCTGCCACAGCCACCAGCCAGGAGCTGTCCCACGATGTGCAATCGGCACTCGCCACATACGAACGTCGGCGCTAATTCGCTTGACGACGGCCCCCTCGCTCAGACCCCCGGCGCACGTGTGGCTGAGAGGGCGATTCTCTTCTACCGCCGTCGTATCTCTAATCTGAAGCCCACGAGCACATGTCGTTTTGAACCGACGTGCTCCGCATATGGTCTTGAGGCTGTGCGCCGTTTCGGAGCTATTCGTGGCCTGTGGCTGACTTTCTTGCGCATCTTCCGTTGCGCACCCTGGCATCCGGGTGGCTGGGATCCAGTTCCTGCCACATTCCCCGGCCTGGGTTCGTGGTTGAGGCGAATGCACAGGTAACCTCTAGTAATGCTTAGCCTTTGACGGGGCTTTGTAGACGAAGGCGCGAGTGCGCTGTCCCCTAAAGAACGGAGTGATCTTAGACCGTGCTCAATTTCGTGTATGTGCCGATTTCGGCCATCCTGTGGTTCTGGCATAAGGCCTCAGGTTTCCTATTCGATCCCTCCTCGGGTATCTCCTGGGTGCTGGCCATTATTTTGCTTGTGGTCACCATCCGTATCCTCCTGTTTAAGCCGATGCTGAACCAGCAGCGTTCTGCCATCAAGATGCAGCAGCTCGCTCCTGAGATGCAGGCCATCAAGGAGAAGTACAAGAACGATCAGCAGGCTCAGGCTCTTGCTATGCGCCAGCTACAGAAGGAAATGGGTGTCAACCCGCTCGGCGGCTGTTTGCCGATTCTGGTTCAGATGCCTGTGTTCATTGGCCTTTTCCACGTGCTGCGTTCGTTCAACCGAACGGGTACGACGGGCAATGCGCTTCGCATGTCGGTGGAGCAGAACTGGAATACGCCTAACTACGTCTTCGGTGTAGATGAGGTGCGGTCCTTCCTGCTGGCTCGTGTGCTCAATGCTCCACTGTCCAGTTCGGTTGGTATGGGCGAGGATCAATACGCAGCCTTTACTGTGCCTGGTACGCCTGCGGACTTCACCCGCATGGACATCATGATCGTTGCCATTCCGCTGATTGTTATTGCGGCACTTGCAACGCACTTCAACGCTCGCATGTCTGTTGACCGCACGCGTGCCCGCCAGGAAGCCGGTCTGGTGAAGCGCCAGGAAGGCGTTATGGGTCAGCAGATGGACATGATGAACAAGATGATGCTTTGGTTCTTCCCGATCATGATTCTTGTTACCGGTGCTTTCTGGCACATCGGTCTTCTTGTCTACATGGTGACTAACAACGTCTGGACCTACTTCCAGCAGCGCTACATCTTCGGCAAGCTGGATGAGGAAGAGAAGGAAGCTGTCGCAGCTAAGAAGGCTGCCAAGCGCGAGGCACAGGAGAAGCTCGCTCCGAAGGTTGGCCAGAAGCCAATCAATCCGAAGAAGGGTGGCAAGCGTCAGGCAGCGCAGAATGCGCAGCAGGCGCAGTCCGGTCAGGCCTCTGCAGCGAACAAGGCTTCTAGCCATCTTCCGGATGGTAATTCGGGGAAGGGACAGCAGGGCCCAGCCTCGAAGCCAGCGCCAGGACAGAAACCCGCAAATCGGAAGAACCGGAAGCGGAAAAAGAAATAGCTGAAGTGGAATCGCCCTTCGTCTACATAAGTTAATTAATCGAAACGCCCCGCAGTTGATGCGGGGCGTTTTTGCTTGCCTTCGTGCTCTATCGAGCAAACAACGTTACTGTTATTACAGGCATGTAATTTTCTCCGGGGCCTGGAGTTTGGCATCCAACTTTGATCAATGTTTCACGTGAAACATCGCTGTTGCACTGTCGTACACTAGGGGTAATGAAAAGCTCGACGGGTGACGGCACAGCTGCCCCATTGGAAAGGTTAGTGGAACTGTTGAGTAACTCCGCGAAAGACGTCGATAATCAAGAAGCCTCCGCAGGTTTGGTCGATGCGGATCTGCGTTCGGTGATAGATACCGTGTTTGGAGGGAATGCCGATCGAGCATACCGCTACCACTCATGGTTGGCTGAGGAGGCTACAGTCCGAGGTTTGATTGGGCCACGTGAAACTCCAAAGCTGTGGGATCGGCACATTATCAATTCTGCGGTAGTTGGAGAAGCGATAGGCAAAGGGCTTGTAGTTGCGGACATTGGTTCGGGGGCAGGCTTGCCCGGGATTCCGCTTGCTCTTGCACGACCAGATTTGAAGGTGGTTCTTGTAGAACCATTGCTGCGCCGTACGACTTTCTTGAACGAAGTTGTGGAAGATCTCGAGCTGGACAATGTGACCGTGGTTCGCGGCCGCGCTGAGGAGAAAGTGGTTCGCGCTGAGGTTGGCCAAGTAGATGTCGTCACTTCTCGCGCTGTTGCCCCTCTTGGGAAATTGGCGGGCTGGTCGCTTCCTTTAGTTAAATCCGGAGGCGCGATGGTTGCACTGAAGGGTGGAACTGCGCAAGAGGAGATTGATCGGGACGCAAAGCTTATTGCCAAGGCGAAGGGAACTAATCCCCGCGTTGTAGAGGTTGGCGGTTCCGTGTTGGGAACTTCGACGTACGCCGTGATTATTCAGAAGAAGTAGGTTGTAAGTCCCCCTCCCCTACTCCACTGCCGGTTCGCTTGTGTTTTGGTTTCGACATTGAGGCGCGTAGTGCCGTCGGGCTAGAGTGGGATAAGTATCGCGGTATGGCAAAGTCCTACCGGCCAAGGTGGATGTTTCACGTGAAACATTTCCACAATCGTCGGCGTCTAACGCTTGTTGGGGCTTGATGATTACGCTTTTGCAGATAGTTACTAAGTTTTTATTCGCACTCCAGTGGCCATGATTGGTGATTGCTGTGCTTGTAAGGGGAATAGTTAATGAGCCGGAAGTCCTGGCAAGACACACCCATCGCTGCGGCAGCTCAACGGGCAGCGCAAGTTAAGGCCCCGAACCGTTTATCGCTTCCACGCCCCGAACGCCCGCGCCGTATTACTATCGCCAACCAGAAGGGTGGCGTGGGCAAGACCACTTCGGCAGTCAACATCGCGTCGGCGCTCGCGCGGCATGGTCTCAAGGTGCTAGTCATCGATAATGACCCGCAGGGAAATGCTTCTACGGCCCTGGGGATTGAGCATGTTTCCGGGACCCCGTCGACGTATGAGCTTCTAATTGGCGAACTACAGATTGACGATGTCATCCAGCGTTCCCCTGAATCTGAGAATCTCTTTTGTGTGCCAGCGACGTTGGACTTGGCGGGCTCCGAGATTGAGCTGGTCTCGCTCCTGAACCGTGAGCGCCGACTTCTCGATGCAGTGTCAGATCAGTACCTGATTGACAACGGCTTTGACTTTCTCATTATTGACTGCCCTCCTTCGCTCGGTCTGTTGACTCTGAATTCGATGACTGCCGCCAACGAGGTTTTGATTCCGATTCAGTGTGAGTTTTACGCCTTGGAGGGTGTGACTCAGCTGATGAATAACGTGCAGATGATTCGTCAGCATCTCAATCCGGAGCTACATATTTCTGCTGTGCTGCTCACTATGTTCGATGGCCGCACCAAGCTTTCGGAAGAAGTTGCCAATGAGGTTCGTAACTACTTCGGTGAGGTTGTGCTACGTAATCTCATCCCTCGATCCGTGAAGGTATCGGAGGCGCCGGGATATTCGCAGACCGTAATTTCCTACGATCCAGGGTCTCGGGGCGCAGTTGCTTATCTTGACGCCGCGAAGGAATTGGCAACGCGTGGCGACTATTCCGCAGTTCCGGGTGGAAGTGCGATTGGGCAAAAACCAGCTTCCTCCCCTACCCCGTCCAATTCCACTGAGACAAATTAAAGCCACTAGGAGTAGTAACCGATGTCGAATCAAAAAAAGGATCACCGCAAGGGAGGGCTCGGTCGCGGTATCGCCGCGCTGATCCCAACTGCTCCGGCGGCTAACCCCTCGGTAGGTGAGAGTGCCGCGGATATTATCTTCGGTCCCCGCCGTACCCAGGGGACGAAGCAGGCCGGAAGTAGCGGAGTTGCCGACGTACTGGGAACAGCCGCGACGGGATCCGGCACCTCGTTGACTGAAGGGAAAAACGCCGGAAAATCTGCAAAATCCGGCCAGAGCAAGCCTCATACCGACGAGGCGCAGAAACGTCACAGTGACGATAAGGCTATTGGTAAGTCTAGCGATGTTTCACGTGAAACATTGCCCTCGGCGACGTCGGGAGTAGTGGACCATAGCAGCGCGGAGCCGACCGATATTGACGCTTCGGCCGCAAACGAGTTTGGCGCGACCTATCGCGAGATCGACTTGAAGCTGATCACGCCGAACCCGAAGCAGCCACGAGAGGTCTTCGATGAGGAGCCCCTGAATGAGCTCGCTCACTCTATTCGTGAGTTCGGTTTATTGCAGCCGATTATCGTACGACCAATCTCTGAGGATAGTCGTGCGGCCGCACTCGAGGCAGCGCGCAAGGAAGATCCGAACGCGCCGCAACCCGAGTTTGAAATCATCATGGGTGAACGGCGCTGGCGTGCTTCTCAGCGAGCTGGGGTCGACACGATTCCCGCCATCGTTCGCGATACTCCAAACCAGGACATGCTTCGCGATGCCCTACTAGAGAACATCCATCGCGTTCAGCTGAACCCACTCGAAGAGGCCGCTGCGTACCAGCAGCTACTCGAAGAGTTTGGTGTAACTCAGGCAGAGCTGGCGGATCGAATCGGTCGCTCGCGGCCCGTTATTACCAACATGATTCGACTCTTGCAGTTGCCGGTGGAGGTACAGCGACGAGTAGCGGTCGGTGTTCTGTCGGCTGGTCACGCACGTGCCTTGCTTGGAGTTAAGGCAGGTAAGGAAGAACAGCAGCGCCTCGCCGAGCGAATTGTTGCTGAAGGACTATCCGTCCGTGCGACCGAAGAAGCAGTGACATTACTCAATGCCGGCGAGCGACCGAAAAAGCAGCACCGCGAGCCCACTCCGCAGCCGGAGGTCCTTCACAATTGGGCTGACCGCCTGTCCAATTCTTTTGATACGAAGGTGACTGCCCAGATGGGCAAGCGTAAGGGCAAAATCGTTATCGAATTCGGCAACCTCGAGGACTTTGATCGCATCATGTCACTGATGCATCTCGACGAAGAGTAAACCCGGTTACTGTGACTGAAGTATTCATCGAGAAAATTTCGCTGGCCGACATCGAAGGAATCTATCCAGAGACGATGTTAAGCCTGTTTTGGGAACAGGGCATGGAGCATATCCGTACAGCAACTGCCCTACCCCAGTTCTCGACTGAGCCGCGCGAACCTAATTTGGACCCCAGCACGCCAGAAGAGGATGAAGCGCTCAACGGTGATTTAAAGCATTCGGACGGCCAACCCCCTACTCGGCCAGGCGGAGCTAGTGAAAGCCTCTTAAATGGCGATTTAAGCCCTGATTTAGCCGCCCAGGTGCGCTTGGAGAAGGAAGCATGGCTCAATACCGTCTACCTTTCCTGGGGACCGTGCGGATATTCACTACGACGAAAGCCACCGGCATCACTTATCGATGGGAAACTTGAGACCGTCGGCACGCTGCTCTTTGCTCCGCCACGCTTCTGCCCGACGACATTTTCCATGCCTTCCGGACCAATATCGCCGGATGCGATTGCGCTGACGAGTCTGCATTACAACGCTTTAGAGGTTGACGATGACATGCTCCGCGTGCTCATTGTGACCGCTCTGCACAAGCTCGCGCTGCGCGGGATTTCAGCGGTAGAAGCGTTTGGTTGCAGTGGCACGGCGGATTCTATGTCGGGACCCACGCCGTCATCGCCAACGCCTGACGACGGTACGGAGAACCTAATCGCTGATTTCGAAGCGCAACTCGAAGAAAAGCTAAATCCTAAGCCGTGTATTTCAGATTCGTTGGCGGCGATTAACCATAACGCCGGTGATTTGATTCGTACGCGAACCCTTCTTGACTCCGGGTTTCGGGTGGTCACTCCACATCCGATTCATCCGAAACTCCGTATCGAGTTGGATGCGGAATTGGATTGGGACGAAGAAATCGGCCATGCGTTGGATCTAAGTGCGAAAGAACCCTTTATGCGCTCAAAGCTGTTCAGTCTTTAGCGCCGGGTTTGATTGATCAGCCGTGTTTAGGCTTTTTCCTCTTCAATCAGCTGCGCAAAGCTGTAAGCGCCGGTCATTGGCTGCTGCTCTTCATCGCCCAGGTACAGACGCTTTACAGCGACAACGATAGATTCGGCAATTACGTCACGCTGATCTGGGGAAGAAAGAATTGCGACGTCATCCTCGTTGGTCAGGTAACCAACGGCGACTTCCACCGTGGGCATCCTGGTCAGACGGAGGAGATCCCAGGTACGGGCGTGCGAGCGGCAGTCTACCAGGCTCGTACGGGCAACAATCTCTCGCTGGATAAGGCCAGAGAGCTGTTCGCCCAGAATGGAGTTGGAGCCCTTCATCGAGCCAAAGTAAAAAGTCGCAATACCACTGGCGCGGTTGTTGTGATAGTGGTCGGCCTGCAGGGAGATGAAGACGTCAGCGCCAAATGCGTTGGCCATCTCAGCGCGATCCTCGATGGACGGATTGTCGGTACGAGGACGAGACAGAATAGTCTCTGCACCTGCCGCGACAAGGCGACCCTCGATGCGAGAGGCCAAATCCCAAAGAATCTCTTCTTCAGAAATCTGACCGTAAGGGCCGTCGACCACAATGCCGGGCTCCCCTGCCCCAAGACCTGGATCAATGACAATGCGCTTTCCAGAGAGCTTCGGCCCCATCGTGCGCAGTATTTCCTTCTCGTGGAAGGCGTTTACAGAGCCACCAGTAACCCTCCTGCCCAAGTAGCTGAGCGCCCGGAGAGTAACGGGACCACAGATACCGTCGGGCTCCAGCCCGTAATTGAGCTGGTATTCACGTACAGAGGCATCGGTCTTCGGGCCAAAGTGGCCGTCTACTCGGGCATCGTGGAAGCCGAGTTCCTGCAAGGTAGCTTGGAGAACGCCTACGTCCTCACCGGTCATTTGTGACAGTGGATCGTAGGACAGTACGCGGGTGCCCAGAGTGTACGAGGCTTCTCGCAGTAGGCGCAGGGTGCTGTCGCGGATGATCCCGTCGGCATAGACACCGCGGGACTGTTGGAACGCCAGGAGAGCGTTGCGCATATCCTCATCAAAGAGGTCATCGTCACCAGACCACTGAGGCGAGTTCTCCTCCGCGGCTGAGCCCTCCCAATTGGGCAGAAGCCCAAGACGAGCCAGGGTAGAACGTACCTCGGCTACACGAGGTGACCTATCGCCCACCTTCAGAAACTCTGGCACGAAAACTCCCTTCCGAACTCCACAATTATGTTTAGGCCGTTGTGGGTCCTCACAACACTTAATCAGTATTACTGGCCAGTGAGCTAAACGAAACTTCAGTTAAGAAATCTCGCGCACTCTCAGAGGATATGGTCAGCAATACCTCTCAAGTTGGCGGCAACCTGGTTCCTTCACGGTATTAAGGAAGACGTAAACCGCCATTTCCAGCAAGATTACCAGGTCGCAGGCGCGAATTGATTGTTACGAGGGCGCGTCGGCTAGCCCGACGGCAGAACCCCAGGACTAACTCTAAATCACAACCACAACTTCAGTCACATCATAATGGGGTGTGTCCAACGAAGGTGGCAATAGCGAAGTGGCGGGTGGGCAGTCGTAACCAGGTATCGGATAAGGAGCAACCCCAAGTTCTTTTAAAGGTGCTTTTCGATGAGCGACGTGATTTCGCCCTTCGGGCGGACTCCGCGAATCTCTTCGACCTTCTTGCCGTCCTTGAATAGGAGCAGGCTTGGGATGGACATGATCTGGAACATGCCAGCCAGTGCACGCTCCTCATCAACGTTGACCTTGGCGATGACGGCCTTGCCATCGAGCTCGGTCGCAACCTCGTCCAAAACGGGAGCAATCTTCTTACACGGGCCACACCACTCTGCCCAGAAATCAACAAGCACCGGCTTATCGGATTCGAGGACATCGGACTTAAAGGTGTTGGCGGTGACGGTTACCGGAGCCATGAAATTCTTCTCCTTAGAATGAGCTCGTTTGAGTTCTTAGTGGTTTTGTTTTGTGGTCTTGATTCTAATTTTTCAACCTAGCTTCTTCAGCCTCGCGTACGGATTTGGCGCTCAAGGCGTCAAAAATTAGGGCTTCCGGTGGTGCGAGTGAAGTACTAAATTGTTAATTAATGGTGTTCTTGAGAACGCTGCAAGTGCTCGATGAGTACGGGGCGTACCGGGCTATAACACGTCCTGCTGCGCCCTGATTGAGCTACAGCTAACAACAATTGGGCTTACCGGCTATCGGATATTCCCCATAGTTGGATATCTGCAATCGTAGGGCTTATCCAACAATTGCGATACCCCAACTATTAGGTGTTTATCCAGCTAGTGCGACTGCCCTGCTGTCAGCTACCGAGCAACAGTTTCCAAGTAGTGCTCAGCATCCAGCGCAGCCTTGCAGCCAGAACCAGCGGCGGTAATTGCCTGCTGGTAATGGGAGTCAACAACATCGCCCGCTGCAAAGACGCCCTTGAGGGAGGTCTGGGTGCTCGGAGCGGCTACCTGAATGTAGCCATTCTCATCGCAATCCAGCTGATTGCGAACCATCTGCGAACGTGGCTCGTGGCCAATTGCTACGAACATGGCAGTCACATCCAGGACGGACTTCTCACCAGTGACGGTGTCTTCCAGCTCGAGACCGGTAACTGAACCCTTGTCCTCACCAAGAACCTGGGACACAACCTTGTTCGTCGCAAAGCGAATCTTGTCATTGTTCTGCGCGCGCTCGACCATGATCTTCGACGCCCGGAACTCATCGCGGCGATGGACAATCGTCACCGAGCGGGCGAACTTGGTAAGGAAGGTTGCCTCTTCCATTGCGGAGTCACCGCCGCCGATGACGGCGATATCGTGGTCGCGGAAGAAGAAACCATCACAGGTGGCACAGGCGCTGACGCCATGACCAAGCAGCGCCTGCTCGCCCGGAGCGCCGACATAACGCGGGGCGGCACCGGTTGCCAGGATGACAGCGTGAGCCTTGTGCTCTTCTTCACCAACCCAGACAGACTTGATATCGCCGGTGAGATCCATGCGATCGACAATCTCCATGCGCAGGTCAGCGCCGAAGCGCTCTGCCTGTGCGCGCATCTGATCCATCAGCTCTGGTCCCATGATGCCCTCGGAGAAACCTGGGTAGTTCTCCACATCGGTAGTCGTCATAAGCAGACCGCCAAACTCGATGCCCTCGAACACCACAGGCTTCAGGTCGGCACGGGCTGCGTAGGTGGCAGCCGTGTAACCGGCGGGACCGGAACCGACGATGATCAGGTCGTGAACGATATCGCTCATGAAGACTCCTATAATTTTTATCTCTCACATCACATGGCGCACAGTGATGCTCAGTAGTAAGCAAATTTTTCAGCTCCGGGAAAGAAATTACCGGAACCAGCCACCTCAACCAACGTGAGGTTAGCCATCTCTATTCCCCCAGCCTCTCCCCTGCTCCGCAGTTGTTAGGTCACCTGCACTTCTTCCAATTGTCGCCGAAGCGTACGACGCGCCCGCGCCCGCCGAGACTTCAACGTCCCGCTCGGCTGCCCAATACTGCGAGAAGTCTCCTGCAGCGAATAGCCAAAGATGTCCAAGTACAACAGGGCATCCCGTTGATCCGTTGGCAGCTGCTCCAATGCGGCGGCCATAGTCACACGTAGCGGAACATCCGGGCAGGGAATCGGCTGTGAACTCATAAACGTCTCAAAATCCTCCTCCTTATCGCAGAGAGGGATCTCCCCGAAACGACCGCGGTTGTGGTCAATACACGCATTCTTCACGATGCACGTCAGCCACGTCGCCACCGTCGAACGCCCGCGAAAACTCGCAGCCCCCGCAATTGCCCGCGCCAACCCCTCCTGCACCCCATCCAAGGGATCGAAATCATCCCGACGATAACGCCGCGCCATAGCTACCAACTGCGGGTAATAACGCTGTGCCAACACCGCGAACGCGCGACGATCTCCCGCCAGGTGCGCCTTCAACAATTCACGATCGATCTCGTCTGCCGTTGCATGCTTTCGCATACCGACGACGCCACAATCCCCCAGTCGCCGACCCGCGTGGGCCTTACGGTGACTGCCCCCAATTCGATTTCTTCCCCCAAAGTTCATGGCTCCTATGCAAACACGAAACCCGCGCTCTCCGCTTGGCAAAACTGCCGTGGAGACCGCGGGCTGTGGATGAATTTCAAAACGTCCCAGTAGCTGTGGATAACTTGGGACAACTTGAACTGTTGCCACCTAAGGCAAGCTCAGAGCGTTATTCCGTACCACGCACCTGAATGTCGCCAATAGCAACTGGCAGCAACGAATCCGGAGATTGCTCAGCCAGATTGCGGTCGCCGACAAGTGGGTTGTCCGCATCGGAATTCTGCGACTCAGCATCTGTATCAGCATCTGTATCAGCATCTGTATCAGCGTCAGTGTCTGAGTCGCTGTCGGCTACCGCTTCCGCAGCCGTCGGCAAGCCGGAGATCCAGACAACAAGGTTCTTCCACTCAGTGTCGCGGCTATCGATTTCGATGGTCGTCGTACCTGAGGTGGCAGTAGCGCTTCCGAGAACCGTTGTGTCATCCAAGTTCGTCGAGTCGGCATCTCGTAGGCCGCGAACTTCAATGTGTGCGCCCGGGGTCGCCGCGACCTTAAGCTCTCGAATGGTTGCCGGTTCATCGAGAGTGACCCGAATACCGACACCAGGTTTGAAGTCCTCTGGGCGATTGCCGAACTGGCTGAGGTAAGTCGAAGTTACCCAAAAGCTTTCCTCGTCACTATCGATGGTCAGCTCAGCCATGTCCGGATTGTCTGGACCGGCTGCCGGGTTGTCGCTGTCGGCCTGCCACTCGTTAGCGTCGGCAAGCGAAAGCGTCGTGATCGGAGCCGGGCCGCGTCGTACGGACTCGGAGTTAATCGGTGCGTCCGAGGAACGGTTAACCAGACCAAAGATGCCCGCGGCGACAAGTGCACCGACAATGACTACACCGACAACGACTGCGCCGGTGCTGAATGCGCGGGTGCGATTCTTGGTGTGGCGAGCGTTTGATTGGGCTACACCGTCGGCATCGACGGATTCGCGCGCACCGGTGTCGGGGTCGATTGCGAGAAACTCCGAAGAGTCGGGGCCGAGCGCTGCAGTGCGCAAATCCTCCGCGAGTGTGCGAGCTGGCGACTCCTGTTGGTTGAAGTTCTCCGGGCGAACCTGCTTCGCGCGGTCGATGGCAGCAGAAATATCGGAGGGGATATTTGGCACGTTGTAGAACAGCTCGTCGATGACAGAAAGCAACGCGTTGTAGTCCGAACGTTGCGAGCTATCGGGCAAAACGACGGGGAAAGCGTCGTAGATGTGGCCGTCGCTGCTGATGCGCAATTGCCCAGGCTTGTTTGTCAGGCCAAGGCAACGTCCAGATTCGTGGGCGTCGGCGATTGTCTCGGCAAGTGATGCTACTGCGAGTGCCAGGGCATCCGGGTGGGCGGCCTGATCGAACCGCTCAATACCGATACTGCTGGTCCAGTCGGCGACGATGAGCACCTCGGTGCGTGTCTTCGCCACGCTATGAATGCGGGACATCCCGGTGCCGGCCAGGTCACGCAGCTCGTTGGTCGTCGTGGCAATCTTCTGGGCAGCAACCGATGGCGAAGTGTCGTAGTACGGCAGTGCAATCGTGTCGACGAAGACAAGTGCGACATCTGAGTTGTCGGGATCTCCCATATCCATGGCGCGCCACAGGCGCAGACCTGGGGAGGTCGCGACTTCAGAACGCAGACGGAAACGACCACCTGAGACCATCTCGCCGGGTACATAGCGGGTCGGGCGAGAACCCTGCGTCGGCATCGGCGGCAACAGCGGCGAAGCGGTGAAGCCCTCGTTTGCCAGACCCGTGGCCTCGCCAATCAGGTTCGACGGGGCAATCGAGAAAGCATCAGCGGCGAAGCCACGTTCGCGCTCCATATCCTCACGGTCGGCGACGGCATTGTCGGCTGCATGAGGCTGCGGAGCAAAGCGACGTAGACCCGGAATGCGGCCGAGGAAGCCACCCAGAACGCGGACCTCTTCCAATGGAGCCTGAGCGAGCACCAGGCCGGTACCGATGAGGAAGACCACGCCGGTGACGATGGTCTGCAGTAGCACACCGAAGGAACCGAAGAAATCGAACAGCACAAGGTCGGTCAATGCGAATGCGCCCCAAGCAACGGCGACACCGACAAGCGACGCCCCCAGTGCCCACAGCACGGTGTGGACGGTCGCCTTACTGTCCAAGTGTCCGAGAGTGCGGCGCAAGAGCAAGAAGCCAATTATTGCGCCGGCGACGAAACCGAAACCGTTGGCGGCACCGAGCAACACGACGACGGTCTCATCGTCAGAAGCCAGACGAGGAGCGAAGAACGACAGAATCACCTTGACGGTGGTAATGCCGAGGATGATGAAAGTCGGGGTCCAGGCCTCTTCACGGGCGTAGAAAACACGCAAGTGCAAAAGCACAATGGCGTATGGAATAAGCGAGAACGCCGAGAAGGACAGCGTCCAGCCGAGAATCTCTGCGGTTTCGCGGGGGAACTCCAGATACGCGAAAAGACCGACGGCGATGGGGCGGCCGAATGCGGTGAAGAAGGCAACGATCGGCACCAGCGCAATCATGGTCAGGCGGGTACCGATGGACAGATCTCGGACCACTGCCCCATCGTTGCCGTCGGCTGCATTGCGGGACAGTCGCGGCATGATGGCGGTCAGCAAGGTAACGCCGATGATGCCGTAGGGCACCTGCAACAGCAGCCAAGCCTGCTGGTAAATCGTCGGCGCTGCCTTGGAGGCAGTCGAGGCAATATTGGTGGTGATGAAGTAACCAGCCTGGGAAATTGCCACGTAGGTGATAATCGCGACACCCATGCCGGTGAACTGTTTGATGCGGTCGTCGATACCCCACAGCGGACGCAAATCAATGCCCGCGCGCTTGAGGTAGGGAATCATGATGGCTGCCTGAATGACGACACCCAGGGTGGTACCAAGACCCAAAAGCAGGATGTGCGGATCGGAGAGTGAACCGTCCGAATCCGGACTCAACTGGCCGGGCAGGAACAGATATAGCAAGAGCGTGGCAATGGCCACGACGTTGTTAGCGACAGGTGCCCACGCACCGGGTTTAAAGATTCCCTTGGTGTTTAGCACCGCCATGAGCAGCGCAAATATGCCGTAGAAGATAATCTGCGGCAATAGTAAGAACGCAAATGACGTTGCCAGCGGAACGTTGACCTTACCGGCCTCGTTAAGGCTCAATCTGGTCAACAGTGGCGCACCTATCACCGCCAGCACCGTCACCACTGCCAACAGCGTCATAGAGACAGTCAAGAGACGTCTAATGAAGGCGGCACCGTGATCTGGATCCTCCTTCTCCGCGCGCACCAACACTGGCACCACCAGAGAAGTCAGCACTGCGCCGAGGACGATTTCCGTAATCAGGTTCGGCAGTGTGTTGGCGACGTTGAAGGCTGAAGCCACAGCCGGACCCAGCGTCGCGCCGATGAGCAGGTTTCGCAAAAAACCCGTAATGCGCGAAATCAGGGTAGCGATTGCCATCGAGCCCGTGGAGGCGACGATGTCCGAGTTCGACTGTCCCTGATTTGCGTCCGCCGTCGAGCCTGCGGAGGAATCGCTGGAAGCGGTTGCTGTCGCAGTTGCCGCCTTTGCTGGCGATGGTGATGCCGATTCCGTCATCGCGTCAGCGGCGGTATCGGCATTTGCCTTATGGCCGGATACGCGAGTTAGGTCCGGGGCCGCTTCGGCCGGCTGAGATTCAGCCGTTGGCCGCGCCGCCGGAACTGGGGCCGGTGGCGCGGGGCGACGAATGCGGCCTCGAAGTCCAGATTTATGCGCGTCTGAGTCAGTCACATGTCCTATTGTTGCTTAAAAGGGGGTCTATTTCCGAAAGTACTGAGACCGTTTTGCGGCAAAAAACCCACCAACAGTGACGATGACGAGGGTCACGATAGCCAAAACCCCAACCGAAGCGCCCGATTGCACGGAAATACTCACTGATCGAGAAATCGGCGTGCCGCCAGGTGATTCGAGCCACAGCAACAGGTTGTGGGAGTTGTCTCCACTATCCCGTGGCCGGTCTCCCTCTGGAGCATTGGTCGCCGGAGTGGATTCTGCATCATCACCCGACTTCGGAGTGAACTGAACAGTCACCGACCCCTTGGCGGGGATGGCGGCCTCATACTTCTCCTCCAACACCGAATCTCCAGCGCCGACGCGCACGAACGCGGGAACCGGCAGCGGCAGGCCATTACGAGCCAGCACCGCAATCGGCGACAGCTGCGTTGCGCGGGTGTAGACACCGCCGGGAGCTACCAACGTCACCGAATTGCGCAGGCGTCGATTCATAATCAGTGCCTGGTCGCTGAGTTCTTCGCTCCGCCGCTGCACGTCAGTTGACTGCAGCTGATTTCGCCGGCCGAGAGTTGTAAACGAGCGCAGCAAGTCGTGCCGCAGGGGACGGGTGAATTCATACCGCGTCAGCGCGACATTGGGATCGTTGGACATGATTGTGGTCAGGTCGGTGATCTCGCGGGAGGCCGTCTGAGCCTTCTCCACGAGCGTCTCACTCACTGGCGCGGGATCGGCAAGCTTGTCAATTGGAGTAACCGAGCCCGCATCCAGGTCGTGAGCTGAAGCGGTGATGGAGTCCATCAGCGGAGTCAGCTCAGCCAGGTTATCGTCCACGGCTTTCCTGACCGCAGCCATGAAATCTTCAGCGTCGCTAGCGCGTGGATCCCAACCGGACGGCGGTGCTGCCACCACAGCCGCGCGAGGGTCATCCGAATCAGTCAATGATTGGAACAGAGTGCCAATCGCTGTCTGCATCCGTGCAGCTTCGGAGTCGATTCGGAAATCGTAGCGTCCGAGCAGATTCGAATACGCCACAGTCTGGGGAGACCGTCCTGTTGCAGCCAGAGAGGTTGTCAGTGCCCCAGGGAGGGCGAAGGCGCGGCTACCGTCGGCAAGCACGCCACTATGGCCGGGGCGCAGTGTCTGACCATCGGCGGTGAAGGCGGTGTTGTCTGCGACTAACACGGTGGTGTCGTGCGCGGCTTCGGGTGGAGTGGGCGACGGTGGCATCGTCTCGCCGGTATCTACGCGGTTTTCGAATGCGCGCTCCGGGGTGGTCCCGTTCAGGGCCGTGGCCGCCGAGTACAGCGGGGCGCTTTCCGACGTCACGTATCCCTCGGCCGGCAAATAGAGGCCCGGCAGTGCCTGAACGTCCAAATGCTTGGCGATAGTCTGCCGACCAGCGGCGAGTGCCTCCATCGAAAGCTCGTGATCCCCCACGCGAGCCACGGCGCTGGCATCGGTGCCGCCCCACGGCAGTGACAGTGTGCAGGTGTCCTGTGTGAGATCGTGCAGCCGATTGAGCCAGGCGGCAGCATTGTCACTGGCGGGCATATGCGTGAGATTGGTGTCATCCGCGTTTCCCCAGGAATCCCGCAGTCGCGGAGAGGACTCCACAGGACTTGGGCGGCTGGTGCCAATCCAGTAGTCGCGGGTCATCCTGGAGATTGCGTCGAGGGTCTCCGGGTCGATGGCGATGCAGGTTGATTCCCGCAACCTCTGCCCATCCGGGCCGGCAAAGCCCTTTTCCAACGAGGTGAGCAAACCGTCGAGGCGGCCACCGCGTTCGAGAGACTCGGCCAAAGAATTGTCGGTGAGGATGAGATTCGGCGACGAGGGTGCGTCACCGGTCTCACCGCCGACCAGTGGCACTGGCTGGCTGATGGGCCAAATCAGCGAAAACGGCACTGGGTCGCGGCGGGTGGGCGCATCGGAATTGTCGGTCTCATCGTTGTCGTTCTGATCACCGGCAGGCGGTTCCGGCTCATCACCTTCCGCTTGCGGATCCGTCACCGGAAGCAGTGCGCGTGTTTCCGCCAGCAGGCGGTCGATGTCATCTGCCGGTTGCCCGTTAGCATTGATGAGCAGCGGAAACGTGCCGGCTTCCGTGATGTCGAGTCCTTCTGGAGCCGGTGCGGAGATAGGAACACTTAGCGTAACCTCACGCTTCTCCCCCGCTTTCAGCTCGATGGGGGCACTGAAGGTCCCAGCCACATCAAACACCGATTCAGGCTCAGCGAGAATCGTCCGCGCATCTGCAGAGGAAGCCAGTGCGCCGGCCCGCTGTGGGCGCAGCGCAACATTGCTGATATCCGCATCGGAGGTGTTGTGCACCTGCACCTTGATGGTCAGCGTCGAATGTAGAGCCGCGACATGCGGAGTGAAGCTGGTTATCGAAAGCCGAAGGGGGCCCTGTTCACCGACACGATTGGTGCCACTGCCCCACAACTGCTCATCTTGCGCAAAAGCTGGGGGCGCAACGGTCGTCGGCAAGCACAGTATGAGCGCTGCGGAAGCGGCCGTGACTTTACGAACAACATTTCTTGGCAACTGCAACCTGAACATGCGCAATCACCTCGGCGTCTGCCGGCCTGCTCGCTTTTCCGCGCGGGCGAGATCGGGCAGCAGATTGTGCGCGCGCCGGGCCAGTTTGCGTTCGTCAGCGTAGGCCAACCGTTCCACCAGGGTGTCTACAGGAACCCACATGACCTGGGTGACCTCGGGGTCTTCGTCGTTCAAATCGCCATCGACGTAGCGCAGAAGGTGATGGTGCACGGTCTTGTGAATCCGCGTGCCATCGGAGACAAACCAGTAGTCAATCACACCGAGCTCTTCGATGACCTCGCCGCGAATGCCCGTTTCTTCCCACACCTCACGTTCGGCGGTGGAATCGAAAGCTTCGCCGGGTTCGACATGGCCCTTAGGCATCGACCACAGCAGGCGCCCGCGACGATCGTGCCGACCAATCAGCGCGACATAAATCCGTGACAGGTTGACTTTGCCGCCATCGCCGACAGCCTCAGCAAGCCCCGAGACGACCAGTCCGCCCGCCGAAGTCTCAATCGAGGTCTGCATCGGCGCTGCATTTTGCGCGCGCGACGAGTGCGCACGGCGATTGTTTGTGCGCTTCGTCTGTGCGTGACGACGGCGATTGTTCCTATCCTGACCGTTCTTACGGCCACCGCGGTTGTTCGACTGCTTCGAGGGTCGTGCCGACTTCGGTGATTTGGAAGATTTCTTGGCGCCACCGGAGTTTGGCTTGGCCTTTTGGGGGCCATTGGCACCGGAGCCACTACGTTTCGCAGAATTTCCGCTGGTAGTAGCGTTGCTAGTGTTGGTGGACGAGGAAACGCCACCCCTTCTGCGCGGTCGCCGACGACGTCGACGGCTCTTCGCCGCCGAGTTGTCATTGCGTACCACGTTGTTCATTCCACTTAGACTACCGGGTTTATAGGTATAAGCGGGTATTGTGTCGGTCGTGACACAATCGACTCCTTCAACGACAAATGGTGACCAGCCCGGGGGGACTACACCTCACGGTGCTACTCCGGCGACTGCTGACGCAGACCCACAGGTGCGCAGGACGGCAATGCTGGCAGTGGCGGATCAGGCGATCGCCAAGGAGTCGGAGATCCTCGATTCGCTGGCAGCCGCGTTTAGTGCAGCTGGCCATCGCCTGTACCTCGTGGGCGGTTCTGTGCGCGATGCTCTCTTAGGGCGACTGGGCGTGGATCTCGATTTCACCACCGACGCGCGCCCGGAGGTGACACGCGCAATCCTCGATGACTGGGCGGACATTGTCTGGGATACCGGCATTGAATTCGGCACACTCTCCGCGGAACGGCATGGCCGTCAGGTGGAGATCACCACCTTCCGCGCGGATACGTATGACCAGGTCAGCCGGAATCCGGAGGTCACTTTCGGTGACACGCTGGAGGGCGATCTAATCCGCCGTGATTTCCGCTGTAACGCCATCGCCGTGGAGCTCCACGGTGACGGCACCCGCACCTTCCTCGACCCGCTCGGAGGTTTCGAGGATCTTGTCGCGGGTGTGTTGGACACCCCGGGGGCGCCGGAGGTCAGTTTTGGCGACGACCCCCTGCGGATGCTGCGTGCCTGCCGCTTCGCATCCCAGCTGGGGTTCGACGTGGCACCGCGTGTGCTCAAAGCGCTGAAGGAAATGTCCAGCGAAATTGACCGCATCACGGTCGAGCGCATCTCCACCGAGCTGAACAAGCTCATCCTGGGTGCGGACCCAAGCCGAGGTATCGACCTGATGGTGGAATCGGGGTTGGCCGACCGCGTGCTGCCGGAGATCTCCGACATGCGCATGACGCAGGATGAACACCGCCAGCACAAGGATGTCTACCAACACTCTCTGCAGGTCATGCGGCAAGCTATTGACCAGGAAGAACCCGGTGAACCGGACCTCGTACTGCGCTGGGCGGCACTGCTGCACGACTGCGGCAAACCCGCTACCCGTGCCTACAACGAGCAGGGAAACGTCACCTTTTACCAGCACGAAGTTGTCGGCGCGAAGCTGGTGCGACGCCGCCTTCGGAAACTGAAGTTCCCGAAGAAGACCAACCACGAAATCTCGCAGTTGGTCTACCTGCACATGCGCTTCCACGGCTACGGCGAAGGCAAGTGGACGGACTCGGCGGTGCGACGTTATGTCAACGACGCCGGAGATCTGTTGGAACGACTCAACAAAATCGTGCGGGCCGACTGTACGACGAGAAACCGTCGTAAAGCAGCACGCCTCGCACGAGCCTGCGACAGCCTGGAAGCGCGAATCAAGGAGCTCGCCGAGCAGGAGGACCTCGCACGCGTCCGCCCCGACCTGGATGGCAACGAAATCATGGAAATTCTGGACCTGAAGCCCGGCAAAGAAGTCGGACAGGCCTGGAATTACCTGAAAGAGCTGCGATTGGAGTCCGGTCCGCTGGAGCGTGAAGATGCTATCTTGGCGCTGAAGAAATGGTGGTACGAGCAGTCCGGTGAGCAGGCTGAAAGCGAAAGTGAGAGCTAATGGCATCGATTAATCCGGAAAATCTCTACGGCGACCGGCTTTTTACCAGCCTCGAGCGCAACGACCCGGCTGCCGGTATGCTGCTGCTCGCAGCACCCGGCATGCTCTCGCCGGAGTTTTCCCGCTCGGTGATTTTCCTCATTGAGCACGATGAACACGGCACCCTTGGTGTCGATCTCACACAGCGTTCGCAGACGCCGGTGCACAATGTGCTCGAGCCTTGGGCGCCGCTGATGGCCAAGCCGCCGGTGCTCTACGTCGGGGGTCCGGTCAACCAGACACAGCCAATCTGCATTGGTGTGGTGCGAAATGGTGCCACCCTCCCAGAGGAGACCGACAGTATTACCGGTGCCCCGCTGATGGAACGCATCGCTCACAGGTTTGCGCTGGTCAACCTCGGTGCGGAGCCGGAGGGCGTACGCGACCGCATAGATGGCGCACGCATCTTCGCCGGTTACGCAGGCTGGGATCCGGGGCAGCTGGAAGACGAGCTCGAGCGCGGTGACTGGTACGTCGCCCCTGCCCTGCCCTCAGATGTACTCGCGCCTGCTGCCGCAGACATCTGGGGTGATTGCATGCGCCGTCAGCCCTGGCCGCTGCCACTGTATGGCACCTATCCCGTAGATGTACGTGACAACTAGATGAGTGAGCACATCAATACCGAAGGAATCAGCGCTGAAGGAAGTAGCGCCACAACCACAGCAACTGGCGACCGCAGCGACATAGCTGCCGGCATCCGGCAGACACTGCCCGTGGGCATGGGACTCATTCCGCTAGGGCTCGCATTCGGCCTGCTCATCGCACAAACTGGCTTTAGCTGGTGGTGGGCACCCATCTTCTCCTTCGTGGTCTACGCGGGGTCGATGGAGTTCCTCGCTGTCGGCCTGGTTATGGCGCATACGGGTCTGCTCGGCTGTGCTGTGACGTCCTTTATGGTCAACTTCCGCCACGTCTTCTATGGGCTGACGTTCCCACGCGACCGGATACAGTCTCGTCTCGGTCGCGCATACTCCACATACGCGCTTACCGACGAGTCGTATGCCATCGTCTCTGCGGCAAATGCGGACGAAAAGATGTCGGGCCACCGACTGCTGACGATTCAGATTCTCTGCCAGTTATTGTGGGTGGGCTCCGGTATTGTCGGGGCTCTAACCGGCGCAGCACTGCCCGAGGGTATCCGCGGTGCCGAGTTCGCACTGGTGGCGCTCTTTACGGTGCTGGCCATGGACGCGTTTGAGACTTCCAAGGATTGGTCACTGCCCCTGTCCGCTATCGTCTGCACGCTGGTGGGCTGGCTGATTAACCCGAACCAGATGCTGGTTATCGGACTGCTGATGTACTTCGGCCTGCTGCTGTTGCGCGTGTGGTCACCGCGGGTGGATCGGGTGATGCGCATGACGTCGGCAAGCAATCAGCGTGTAACGGAGGGAGAGCGAGCATGACCGCGATGCCCGATTCCGGCTATGTGCTTGCCGCGCTCTTTGCGATGGGTACGGTGACTCTTGCGCTGCGTGCGCTGCCGTTTGCATTCGTGCGCACTCTGAAGGGGGCTCCCCTGTTCGAGTTCCTCGGCACGACCATGCCGGTTGGAGTCATGGTGGCGTTGGTTGCCTATACCGTCTTCGGGCGGTTAGGACTCAGCGGCGAGAGCGGTGACCCCGGCGCTACCTGGGCCGTGCCCGTAGCGCTGGCCGTCACCGTTGGCCTGCACTGGTGGCGGCGCAACACCGTGATTTCGATTTTTGTAGGCACGGCGCTGTATATGGTCCTCGTGAACCTTGTCGCGTGAGGTGCGCTGTGTGTGGGACGGTGCCAGCGGACCAGTGGCTAGCGGCAGTGGCTAGAACTGTGCCGGTACCTGACCAGTGAAGTCCGGTAGTCCCGGAATCTGGGGCAGCTGCGGGGATTCCGGCAGATTCAGTAGTTCGCCGAGATTTGGGCTCTCGGGCAGGTTCGGGACGCCTGGGATGTCCGGCAGGCTCGGGCTGTCGGGCAGGCCAGGCAGCGATGGAGTGCCCAGCGTGCCGTCGAAGGCATTCTGGACATCGCTGGTGTGAGTTTCCTTCGTGCCGTAGGTGTTAGCAGCGACGCTGAAGTCAGGTCCAATGGATGCCGAGGCGTGAACGCTCTGGCGGTCATCGGACCAACCCCACTTTGTGCCAATAACACCCGGCAGCGTGGCGGTGCCGTAATCCTGACGGTAGCCATCCGCTGCCACAGGTGACGCGGTGCTCATAGCAACCAGCACCGGGTCAGAAGTGTTCTCACGCTTCTTGGCCTCCAGGAACTTCACAGTGTCCGCGCTGGACGTAGTTGAATTTCCCCAGTGACCTGCATCGTGGGTGTTGCTGAGGCCGTATTCACGCGCAGTGGCGTTGATGGAATCCGGGTAACGGCCATAGAGCTCACTGGCGATATTGTCATCGGAGTAGCGAATCATCTCTGTGGCCTTCGCCTTGTCCGCTTCTGTGCCATGTTTGAAGACGTAGTCCGCAATGTAGAGCTTGACAATCGAAAGCCCCGGACGAGCCTCATTTTCGTTCGCCGTACCGTAGTGCGTGCCACTTGGGGTGTGGGTAAAGCTGATCTGGGTTCGCCCCGGAGCATCAATAGTGCCCTGCGGAGTCAGTTTTGGCTGCGGAGCCGCAGCGACGTTTCCAGCTGCCAGCGGAAGGCTGGTGACAGCGATGACACCGGTAAGACCCATGCGAATCGCGCGGGAAGGCCGTGGAGTAAGACGATGACGAGCGTTCATAACAAAAAACCAATCTACACGCGCAGGTGACCGACGCGCTGCCAAGCTGGATCGTAAGCGGTATCGATGACATGCTCTCCCTCGGTCCACGTCTCCGCAACAGCTTGCAGACCCGCCTCCGCATCAGATGCCGGGTCAATAAAGAAGTGCATCAGAGCCATGCCATCGGATTGCTCAGTTGCAACAAAAATACCCTTGTCCTCAGCGATGGCTTCAGCGGCAGCGGTATTGAACTCGGAGAGGGATTCCTTCGATTCGTCCGTCGGCAAGCCCTTGTCGTCAATATTGCCGAGCATGAGCTGAATCAGCACATGCTGCGTCATAGTCGGGCTCACCAGCTGCGTAATCGGAGCGCGGGTGGCGACGACGAGCGGCTGGCCGTTGGCTTCGGCATCAATGGTGAGCCACTCGGGGCACTCTTCCGCGAGCTTCTCGACGACACCGCCCAGCTCCGGTAGCGGGATTGCACCTTCCGGCTCCTCGCCGGCGAAGGCAAAACCGCGTAGCCATAGGCCGAAGTCCTCCTCCCCCAGAGCCAGCTGCAGCAGCGTGAAACCGAGCTGAGCTACCAAGCGCTCACCGTCCTCCAACTGAGCAATTGCCGGGAACAGCGGGTGGAATAGGCGAACGTCCACTGCCCCATGACCACTGCTAACAGCCACGCGGGCGTCTGCCGGATCGACCTCGGCCGGAGCATCGGCCTCGAGAGCACCCTGTGCAACCAATGTGGCCGCGACATCCCCCAGCGACAGCTTCATCGCCGGATCCGCCTGGCGGAGGTCGGTGAAAGACCACACCGCGCCGTCGTCAGGCGCGGCCTCCAGCCAACGGCGAGCGACCGGACGCAGCTCAGGGTCACCCGCAGCGCTAACAGTCAGAAGGTGGCGAGAATACGGAGCGCCAGCCTCAAACCCCCAGATGAGCCGGTCATTAATAGCGGCGATGCGGCCGCCGACCTCCTTCTGGACATCAATAATGTCCACATCGGCGGCGTTCGGAGCACCATCGATACCGAGCTGGACACTAAACATCGAGTCGAGCGCATCGGCGCCAAAAGAGTTCCACCACGACCAGAACTCGTTGATTGCGGTCTCTTCTGCGGCGCGCTGTTCCGGGGAGAACGGAGCCGGATTCTCGTTAGCCATATTGAATCTCACACTTTCGTTTGCTCGTTTAAAACCGAACCATATGTTGTGCGCCCCAGTATATGTGCCAAGCCGGATTCGCCCCTCGGGTCCATGCCCTGGACCGCGTTAAGCGGGTTGTGGCTCCGGCTCGGCTTCTGCCTCCTTGCCCCAGCGAGCGGCGTAGACCGCACAGATCATCAGCTGAATCTGGTGGAGAATCATCAGCGGCAAAATGTAGAGGCTGGCATCGGCACCGAAGATAACGGCGGCCATGGGCAGACCGGTGGCCAGGGACTTCTTCGAACCGCAGAACTGAATCGCAATGCGGTCCTTGCGGTCGAAGCCCATCTTGTTGGCGACGAATCCGGACAACCGCAAAACGAATTCCACCAACACGACCGAAAGCACGCACAGGATGACAATGTCCCCTGCCGGCACCTTCGACCAGATGCCCTGCACCATGCCCTGGGAGAAGGCTGCGTAAACGACCATTGCGATGGATAGGCGGTCAACGTTCTTAGTCGTCTTCGCGGCGGCAAACTTCAGGGTCCAACGGCGAGTGAGCTGGCCGATTGCGAATGGCAGCAGCAACTGCAGCGAAATATCCAAGAACACCGACGAATCCACATGAATGCCGCCACCGGTGGCCATCAACAGCATCACCAGCACCGGTGTGACCACAATGCCCAGCAGGTTAGATGCCGAGGCACTGACGATGGCGCCGGCGACATTGCCCTTGGCGATGGACGTGAAGTTCACACTCGACTGCACCGTCGACGGTGCCAGCGTCATGTACAAAATGCCCAGGTAGAGGCCAGGAGAAAGAATCCAATCCAGGGGTTTCATCAGCAGGCCGAGGATTGGGAACAGCACGAATGTGAAAGCCAGAATGGTTATGTGCAGCCGCCAATGCTTAACACCGGCCAACGCATCCTGCGGGCTCAGGCGCGCGCCATAGAGGAAGAACAAGAAGCCAATGGCGATCTTTGTGGCCCAGCTGAAAACCTCAGCGGTAGTGCCGCTTGCAGGAAAAATAATCGCCAGTATCGCTGCAGCAACGATACCGACGATGAGGGGATCTGGACGCCAATTCACAATTCGTTGCCACATGGACAAATAGCTTAGTGGGCAACCAGATGTTGTCTTACTATTTTGCAGAAGCTTTTCTCTGCAATAATTTTTTACTTCTTCTGCTCAGCTGCCTTGCGCAGCGCATCCTTGTCCACAGGCTTGAAAGTGGCATTCGCGGATGAGCCCTTGTCCGTGCACAGTCCTTCCAGGCCACAGGAGCTGCAGCCACCGGAGACACCGCAGTCTGCTGCCGGGTTGTCGGAGCAGCAGGCATCATCAGCCGCAGTGTCGGCGGCATCAGTGGCGGCGGAGTCACAGCCACAGCCGCTGTCACCGTCACCGCACCCACAACCGGAGCCGGACTCGGCGGAGACCTTGGCGTCGTAAAGCGCGATGGTGTGCGAGCCGATAGCCGCACCAATGCCGAGCATGGCGATACCGGCGAGCAGAGCGACGGCGTACCACAGCCACATCCAACCAGAGGCCTCCGGGCGGATGGCGAGGAAGCCGAGCATGGTGGCACCGAGGAAAGCGACAGCGGACACAGCCCACGGCGGGCCGGCAACGCGGTGCGTAATATCCCAGTTTTCCTGGGACTTTCGAGCCTCAGGCGCACGAATTCCGATCCAGTTATTACCCGGTAGCTTCGCCGACCATGCCAAACCAGCGACAACGGCTATGCAAACAGCCAGAACCAGGGTAATTACAGGGATGACAATCATGCTTCCAATTTATATAGGTGGTTGAGCACGTGCCAAACGCACCTATTAGACTGTGAGACCATGACCAACAGCGAAAAGTCCTCGTCCTCGGCAGAAGCCACCGACTACCGCTACTCCCCCGAGCTGGCGACTCAGCTAGAGGGAAAGTGGCAGGCGTATTGGAAAGATAACGGCACCTTCTACGCCCCCAACCCGGTGGGCGATTTGGCAGCTGCCGACGGCTCGACTCCGCCGAAGGACAAGCTTTTCGTCCAGGACATGTTCCCGTACCCGTCCGGTGTCGGTCTGCACGTAGGCCACCCGCTGGGATACATCGCCACCGACGTCTTCGCGCGCTTCCACCGCATGCAGGGCGCAAACGTGCTGCACACCCTGGGCTACGACGCCTTCGGTCTGCCGGCGGAGCAGTTCGCAATCCAGACCGGTACGCACCCGCGCGTGACGACGGAAACGAATATCGCCAACATGGAGCGACAGCTGGGCCGCCTGGGACTTGGCCATGACCGCCGCCGTGTTTTCGCGACCACTGACCAGGACTACTACAAGTGGACGCAGTGGATTTTCCTGCAGATTTACAACGCCTGGTTCGATGAGGATCAGAAGAAGGCCCGTCGCATCGATGAGCTGATTCCACTGTTGGAGTCGGGCGAGATGGCTACCAAGGACGGTCGCGTCTACGCTGAGCTCAGCGAGACCGAGCAACGCGAAGCCGTGGATGAGTTCCGTCTGGTCTACCAGTCGAATTCGATGGTCAACTGGTGTCCGGGCCTCGGCACTGTGCTGTCCAACGAGGAAGTGACCGCCGAGGGCCGTTCGGAGCGCGGTAACTTCCCGGTGTTCCGCAAGCGGCTGGGCCAGTGGATGATGCGCATCACCGCATACGCTGACCGTCTGGTCGACGACCTGGAGCTGCTGGACTGGCCGGACAAGGTCAAGTCCATGCAGCGCAACTGGATTGGCCGCTCCCGCGGTGCCGAGGTCGACTTCACAGCCGAGGTCGGCCCGAAGGTCTCCACCAAGATCAGGGTCTTCACCACTCGCCCGGACACTCTCTTCGGAGCCTCCTACATGGTGCTCGCTCCTGAGCACGAGCTGGCGGATCAGCTGGTCGAAGCCGGCAGCGGTACCTACGAGGGCGTGGATGAGCGCTGGACCTTCGGCAAGGAAACCCCAGCCGAGGCCGTCGCCGCTTACCGCGCCGCAATTGCCTCCAAGTCCGACCTGGAACGCCAGGAGAACAAGGAAAAGACCGGTGTCTTCCTGGGCGCTTACGCCACCAACCCGGTGAGCGGTGAGCAGGTGCCGGTGTTCATTTCCGACTATGTCTTGATTGGCTACGGTACCGGTGCCATCATGGCTGTCCCGGCCCACGATGAGCGCGACTACGAGTTCGCCACTGCCTTCGGTCTGCCAATCCGCGAGGTTGTTGCAGGTGGTGACATTGCAAAGGAGGCGTACGTCGGTAACGGTACGTGCGTGAACTCCGCCAATGATTCCGGCCTGGACATCAATGGCCTGGACAAGGACACCGCCATCGCCACCGTCATTGAGTGGTTGGAGAAGGAAGGTGCTGGTCACGAGAAGGTCCAGTACAAGCTGCGCGACTGGCTATTCGCCCGCCAGCGCTACTGGGGCGAGCCCTTCCCCATCGTCTACGACGAGGACGGTCACGCCCACGCGCTGCCCGAGTCCATGCTTCCGGTCGAGCTGCCAGAGGTCGAGGACTACAAGCCGGTCACCTTCGACCCGGACGATGCCGACACCGAGCCAAAGGCTCCACTGGACAAGGCCACTGACTGGGTCAATGTCGAGCTCGATCTCGGCGATGGCAAGAAGAAGTACCGCCGTGACACCAACGTCATGCCGAACTGGGCAGGTTCCTCCTGGTACCAGCTGCGCTACATCGACCCGAACAACGCTGAGGAGTTCGTTGACCTGGAAAACGAGCGCTACTGGACCGGCCCTCGCCCGGAGACTCACGGTAAGGACGACCCAGGCGGCGTCGACCTCTACGTCGGTGGCGTCGAGCACGCAGTGCTGCACCTGCTCTACTCCCGCTTCTGGCACAAGGTCCTCTTCGACCTCGGCTACGTGACCTCCAAGGAGCCGTACCGCCGTCTGTTCAACCAGGGCTACATCCAGGCTTACGCCTACACCGATGCCCGTGGTGTCTACCAGCCGGCGGATCAGGTTGTTGAGCGCGATGGTAAGTTCCTCATCCCGGGCGGCGCCGAAGACGGCTCTGACCTGGAGGTCTTCCAGGAGTACGGCAAGATGGGCAAGTCCCTGAAGAACGCTGTCTCCCCCGACGAGGTCTGCGACAACTACGGCGCCGACACCCTGCGCGTCTACGAGATGGCCATGGGTCCGCTGGACACCTCCCGCCCGTGGGCGACGAAGGATCTGGTCGGCTCGCAGCGCTTCCTCCAGCGCGCTTGGCGCCTGGTGGTCAATGAGGACTCCGGTGAGCTCGCCGTCACGGACGCAGCGCTTTCCGACGACGACCTCAAGGCGCTCAACCGCACCGTGGAAGGGGTTACCTCTGACTACGCAGAGCTGCGTGACAACACGGCCGTCGCAAAGCTCATTGAGTACGTCAACTACCTGACTAAGACCTACGGTTCGACCGGTGCCCCGCGCGCCGCCGTGGAACCGCTGGCCCTCATGCTTGGCCCTGTGGCACCGCACATCGCGGAGGAACTGTGGAGCCGTCTCGGCCACACCGAGTCCCTGGCACACGGTCCGTGGCCGGCAGTTGACGAAAAGTGGCTGGTCGACGACACCGTTGAGCTGCCAGTTCAGATCAACGGCAAGGTTCGCGCTCGCATTGACGTGGCTACCGATGCTTCCCGCGAGGACATCGAGGCCGCCGCGCGTGCCGACGAAAAGGTTGTCGCAGCTGTGGAGAACGCCGGTGGCAATATCGTGAAGGTCATTGTCGTTCCGGGCAAGATGGTCAATCTAGTTGTGAAGAAGTAGCCGGGAGGCTAATGCCTACAAGAAAGTGTCTGGGTTTATGTCAGTTTGAAGCCTAAAATCGGCTCAAATTTGACATAAACCCAGACACTTTCTCGCTTGAGACTTTCTCGCAAAAGCCTCAAGGGGTGGCTCCGAGGCTGGCCGCCTCTTACCCCTACTTAACGCCCAGAATCAGGACGCCGAATGTGGAGAGCATCCACATCAAAGTGAAGGGCATGAGCACCCAGCACATAGCGAGCCACGCGCGCCAGTTGCGGAAGTTCTTCCACTCCACGTAGGTCTGCCAGAAGCCCAAAAGGCAGCCGACCAGGGAGATTACGCCCGGGACAACGGGGAAAAGGATCTCCCAAGTGCGGGAGCAGAGGAAGCTGGACTTACCCGCATCACAGGTGGGGCCACCGACAATGGCGCCGGCGATGCCAATAATGAGGCCCGCGAGCAGCGTCGTAAGAATCACACCCGCGGTGTAGATGTAGGCGCGCTTGCCGGAATACATCTTGCGCTCAAGCTCGTCGAAGATTTCATCCTCATTGCGCTCTGGTGTACTGCGCTTCGGTGAATTATCCACCATCTGCTCCCCTCGCCTCTAAATGCCGTCTGATGTGCCTGCCATACTAGGCCGGAGTAATCAGCATTGGCACCGGGCTGTGGCGAACGATGTGGTTAGTCGACGAGCCGATGAAAATTCGTCCGAATGGGCCAAGGGTAGACGAACCCAAAACGAGCAAGTCTCCCTTTTTCCACTTGATGGACTGAATGGCCTCTTCCCAACCGTTGCCGGACGCCACTTCCGCATCAACGGAAAGGTCTGGGTAACGGGTATGTGCGCGGTCGATACCGCGGTCGAGCAGCCCCATAGCCTGCTCGCGCCACTCAATCATCAGGTCAGAGGAGGGGCCGTAGCCGTTCTCCGTTGGGTACATGGTCGCACCACGAGGCGTAAACGAGACCAGGCGCAGGGGAACTTCCCAGCGATATGCCAGGTCAGCAGCCTTATTCAATGCATGGTGGGACTGCGGGGTGTCAATGTAGCAAATGCTGACACGGGTCACACCGTGCTTAGAAAGCTTCGCGCCGGGGATCGCCAATCCCAGCGGGATTGGCGAGTAATGCAGCAGCGCATCCGAGGTTGATCCCGCAGTAAAGCGACTGCGGTTCTTGGCGGTCCAGTCCTTGGTATTGCTTCGGCGCGTGCCAAGCAAAACCACATCGGCTTCGAATTCTTCGGCTTCGTTGCAGATAGTTGTGGATTCGCTGGAGGATTCGATGATTCGTACGGCATCGTCGTCAAGCATGCCCTTGCGCAGGCCAGCGAGCTTTAGCTCATCCTTGATGATTTTTTCAAGAGACTCGGTTTCGTGGGAAACCCAGGAGTCATTGGTGCTCAACCGAGCCAGTGAGGTCAGCGGCCAGCCGCGCGACAGTGCGCTGACAACGCGAATCTGCACCTTCGTGGTGCGAGCTAACCAAGCGGCGTAAGCAAGCGTTTCGGTGCCGTACTCGCCTGGACGCCACGCAATCATGATACGAAGCGGGCGGGAAGCCATCGCTAATCCTCCTGTGATTACTCAGAAATATCCAAGTGGTGCTTCTGGGTAATAGCCTACGTGGATAGGCGGGCATATTTAAAACGGCACCGAGGAAGTGTAAAAGCTATGTATCCTGCCTGTGGGCTTAAAGAGGGCAGGGCTAGCTGGAAAAGAGACTAGACGTTTGGGTTTGTCTTTGGGTGCTCCGGGTAGTTTTCGAGAATCTTGGACAGAATCGTCTCAAGACCAGCGCCAAATTCCAGCTCTTCCTGGCTCAGCGTGCTGAACATCTCAGCCATCTGCTGATCGCGCTCTTCAGAAACACGGTGCAGCTCTTCACGGCCACGGTCGGTCAGTTCAACGCGGACGCCACGACGGTCTTTGCTGTCGCGGACGCGCTCCACCATGCCGGCGACCTCCAAGTGGTGCACGGCGTTGGAGGCGGTGGGCATGCGGATGGCCTCGGCCTCAGCCAACTGGCTGATACGGCAGGCGCCCAGTGCCTCCAGGGTCATCATGATGGACAGCTGCGCGCGGCTGAGCTGGGACTCCGAGGAGCGGCGACTGTAGAGCAGCTCAGCGCGAGTCAGGAGAGGGCGAATGCGCTTAGCGAGCGACAGAGGAGTAACGGCATCAGGATTGCCAATCGAGCCCGAAGATAATGTCATAGCGACGATGTTATATGCGAACAGTGCTAGTTGCCAATACGAAATTTATTTGGGGTGCTATTTATTTTTCTACAACTGGTGATTTCGGCGATGAAATCACCAGGAATTTTCCACCAAACATCTAAAACCCCAGTACAAAACATTAAACCTATCTGCGTATAAGGTTTTTCGGTGCTGGCAGAAACCCCCTAAAGTGTCACTTCTTCTGTACTTAGAACGTTGGGTTGGAGGTAGCCATACGGCTACTTTCGCGAATGCTTTTGGCTTGTGATATGTCTCGCAGATTCATCCTCGCGGGTGTATTGCTGTCAGCTTTACGACGACTGCAGCGCACGCATCCATGGCGGGGACGAGATGGGCGCAGCAGCGAGTAGGGCGAGGAGGACGAGAAGAGCGTGGGAGGGCGCGGGGAGGCTAGAGAAGCACAAAAGCGCCAGCGGCTACCGCATGGGTAACCGGCTGACGCTTTTCAAGGAACATGCTCTCGGAGCTGCTGGCTTATACCTTTGAGTGCTTGTGCCTTTTAGTCTTCGCCCTTGATGAACGCTTCGAGCTGTGCTCGCGCAACATCGTCGGCAAGCTGCTTCGGCGGGGACTTCATCAGGTAGGAAGAAGCGGCGTAGACCGGGCCGCCGATGCCGCGATCCTTGGCGATCTTGGCAGCGCGAACAGCATCGATGATGATGCCAGCGGAGTTCGGGGAGTCCCAGACCTCGAGCTTGTACTCAAGGTTCAGCGGCACCTCGCCGAAGGCCTTGCCCTCGAGTCGGACGTAGGCCCACTTGCGGTCATCCAGCCAGTCCACCCAGTCGGACGGGCCGATGTGGACGTTGCGGTCATCGATCTTGCCGGCCAGTGGACCGGTGAGATTGGAGGTGACGGCCTGGGTCTTGGAGATCTTCTTGGACTCGAGGCGGTCGCGCTCGAGCATGTTCTTGAAGTCCATGTTGCCGCCGACGTTGAGCTGCAGGGTGCGCTCGAGGCGGACACCGCGGTCCTCAAATAGCTTGGCCATGACGCGGTGGGTGATGGTTGCGCCGACCTGGCTCTTGATGTCGTCGCCGACAATCGGAACCCCTGCGTCTTCGAACTTCTTGGCCCACTCCGGGTCGGAAGCGATGAAGACCGGCAGGGCATTGACGAAAGCTACACCAGCGTCAATGGCGCACTGTGCGTAGAACTTGTCAGCCTGTTCTGAACCGACCGGCAGGTAGGAGACCAGGACATCGACCTTGGCATCCTTCAGCGCCTGAACAACGTCGACCGGTTCAGCCGGGGATTCGTCGATGGTGTCCGCGTAGTACTTGCCAACGCCATCCAGGGTCGGGCCGCGCTGAACCTCAACGCCGAGAGTCGGGACATCGGCAATCTTGATGGTGCAGTTCTCGGAGGAAACAATGGCCTCGGAGAGGTCCTTGCCGACCTTCTTGTCGTCAACATCGAAAGCTGCGACGAACTCGACATCGGAGACGTGGTAGTCGCCGAAGACGACGTGCATGAGGCCAGGAATGGTCTCATCGGGCTTTGCATCGCGGTAGAACTCGACACCCTGCACCAGGGAGGAAGCGCAGTTGCCGACGCCGACGATAGCGACGCGAATTGAACTCATTTGGTAATTCTCCTTGAAACTATGTGCTCGGAGGCTTTGACCTCGCGCCGGGAACTCACACCGGGAACTCGCATCAGGACCTAGCATCAGGACCCCGCGCCAGGGCCTTACGCCAGCGGTGCGGCCGTGAGTGGGTGCACGCATTGAGGTAACGAGCGTGACGTTATACCTTTATGCGTTTTTTGCCGATGCCCGAACCGTGAGGGGGCATGTGTTTACCGATAAAGCGGGGGTGAAATCAGCCCGCACGCGCCTGCTAATCTGTCTTCGTGATGACATGGCAGGGCGAGATCGATCACTCCTTGCTCAAGAAGCAGTTATTGGAGCAGTGGCGTGCAGGGGAGATTTCACGGAAATCACTCTGTGATGCCGATGCTCGGCTGGTCGCTGCCGCGCGTTTTCACGGCAGAAAGCCCCAGGAAGAGTGCCCAGTATGTCGCAAATTCGACCTCCGACTCGTATTCTGGGTGTTCGGAGAAAACTTGGGCCGTCGTTCCGGCTCTGCTTGTACTGAAAACGAATTATCCGCAATAGTTAATGAATATGGTTCGTGCACCGTCAAAGAAGTTGAGGTGTGCCCCGACTGCAAGTGGAGTTTCCTGACCCGGACACTTCAGGCAGCTCGAGAAGAGTCAGAAAACTAGGGAGAGCACCCGTGAGCAATGATCGACCCGATAGCCCAGGCGGTCCTAACAGCCCTCACGAGGGCCAGGGTTCTAATTCATCAGGCGAGTGGTGGGATCAGCCGGATGCTGATTCCTTCAATACGCACGCACGCTCCGATGACGCATCGCTTGACGACGATTCCAGCGACAGCATTGATGCTGTTTCGGTCGGTGGCAGTGACGAGGGTCTGGCTACCGATTCAGAGATGACGTCGGCAAGCGAGCCGGACCCGGAGAAGGGGCAGTACGCCCCAGATGACCATGAACCAGATGACCATGAAGAGGAAAGCTCGATGGCGCAAGAAGAACAGCCGACTGATAATAAGCGGCGAATTTTAGCGTGGCTCGGTCTAGCCGTGGCGCTGGTCGTGCTGTTGCCGGTAGTTGTGTTCGGTGTTGCTTATGCGACAACGGACGTGCCGGAGCCAGAGGAGTTGGCCAATAGCCAGATTGCGGTGATTTATGACCGCAGTGGTGAAAAGGAAATCACGCGCATCGTCCCCGAGGGCGGTAACCGAAGCAACATCACTATCGACAAGGTGCCGGATGCTGTACGCAATGCAGTGCTGGCAGCTGAGGATCGTGATTTCTATACCAACCCGGGTTTTTCCTTGACTGGTTATGCCCGTGCGGCTCTGGGAGTCGTGACTGGTAATTCCAGTGCCGGTGGCGGCTCGACCATTACGCAGCAGTACGTCAAGAATGCTGTGGTGGGCAATGAGCGCACGCTGACCCGTAAGGCCAAGGAACTGGTCATGTCGGCGAAGATGGCGCGGGAGTGGACTAAGGACGAAATCCTTGAGGCCTACCTCAACACGATTTACTTTGGTCGTAACGCATACGGTATCGCGGCAGCGTCGAAGGCCTACTTCGGTAAGGAAGTCGGTGAGCTGAATGCCGAAGAGGGTGCTGTGCTGGCAGCCTCGATTCAGCGTCCATCTGCACTGGATCCGTGGACTAACCGCCCGGAGGCTGAGCAGCGTTGGAACTACGTCCTCGATGGCCTGGTGGAGATGAACATCGTCTCGCCGCAGGACCGCGCGGGAATGCAGTACCCGGAGACCATCGATCCGGCGTTGGCGCCGAAGCAGGCTCCGGAGCCCGGCCCGGCTGCCATGATTAAGAATCAGGTTCTGGCTGAGTTGGAGCGCGAAGGTATCTCCGAGCAGGAGGTCAACACTGGCGGTCTACGCATTACGACGACCATTGACCCGACGGTGCAGCAGGCTGCCCTGGATGCGATGGAAAACTACGTCGATCAGTCAACGGGTTTGCGTGCCGCCATCGTTTCGGTGGAGCCGAAGACCGGTGCTGTCCGCGCCTACTACGGTGGCGACGATCCGACTGGTTGGGACTACGCAAACAGCGGTCTGCAGACCGGCTCTACTTTCAAGATTTTTGCGCTGGCAGCAGCTCTCGATCAAGGTATTCCACTGACCGCGCAGTACTCTTCGGCACCTGTGCAGTCCGGTAACGTCACTCTGCACAACGACGGCGGTGCCGGCGGTGGCGTGCTTCCGCTTTATGAGTCCCTGAAGCAGTCGCTGAACACCCCGTTTATTCGCCTGCAGCGCGACCTGAAGAATGGTCCGGATGACACCGCCAAAATGGCTCATCGTCTGGGCGTGGCTGAGTCCATCCCGGGTATTGAAAAGACTCTGATGGACGACAACGGTCACTCGCAGGACGGTATCGCCCTGGGTCAGTACCTCTCACGTCCGCTGGATATGGCCGTTGGTCTGGCTACCCTGACTAACGATGGCGTCTATCAGCAGACTCACTTCGTAGAGAAGGTCGAAAACTCCAAGGGCGAGATTGTTTACGAGTCCAACGCTGACAAGGGCGACCGTCGAGTTTCCAAGGCAGTGGCCACCAATATGATATCGGCCATGGAGCCTATTGCCGGTTACAGCAACAAGCCCTTGAGTGGTGGTCGCCCGTCGGCCGCCAAGACCGGTACTACGCAGTTGGGTGACACCGGCCAGAACAAGGATGCGTGGATGATCGGTTCGACACCGCAGCTGTCGACTGCAGTGTGGGTTGGCAACGTCGATGGTTCGGCGCTCTACAACTCCTATGGTGGCATCATGTACGGCTCGCAAACCCCGGGCGATCTGTGGAAGTACACCATGGATAACGCACTGTCTAACGAGGACTTTGAGTACTTCACCAAGCCGGAGCCAATCGGTGGTGTCGCAGGTGCGCCGCAGTACCAGGCGCCGTCGACCTCTGACTCTGGCTATGACCAGGGCTATGCCCCGGAGACCACAGAAGAGGAGTCGGCCGAGGAGTCGACCTCTGAGTCCTCCGAGGAGCAGCCTGCACCGCTTCCGGTTCCGGGTGGCGATGGCGGAGGCGGTGGCGGCGGAATCGCTGACCTACTGCCCATCCCGATTCCGGGAGGCGGTGGTTTCGGCGGTGGCAATGAAGGCGGCGGAGACCCCGGTAACCCTGGAGGTGGACAGTAAGTGGACACGTGGGTGATTTTCACCATCGTCTGCGTCGCGATTGGCTTCCTGATGTTCGGCACGGCCTTTTGGGGCTTCATGCAGAAGTGGAAACCGGCAATCATTTGGGCTCTGTGCCTGGCAGCTTTCCTATTCGCGACAGTCATTCCGGTGATTATTGCGTTGGCACATGCTTCCTCGACATCAATGTAGGACGCAGGCCAGGTAGTCAGTTGCTAGAGCGTTAACTGCCCACCAAGCACGCGACAACTTCACAATTCAAAGAGGCGCACGCAGTAGCTCTGTGTGCGTCTCTTTCTATTCGGCGCCCTGACACCGCTTGCCAGTACTGCTTGCCGATGGCGCCTGCGATTAGGACATATACCTCTGCCTGCGGTACCCTGGCAGGGTTGCTTGACGCAACGATCCTCCTGCTGCATAGCGGTTGGCATGAAAGACAGTGCCAGCGCACCACGCTGTGTAGCCGAAATACAAGAACTAGACCATAGGAGGTGATGAGGTCCGTGCGTCACTACGAAGTAATGATTATTATCGATCCGTCTCAGGATGAGCGCACCGTAGGCCCGTCCCTGGAGAAGTACCTCGACGTTGTCCGCAAGGAGAACGGCAAGGTGGAGAAGGTGGACATCTGGGGTAAGCGCCACCTCGCCTACCCGATCGAGAAGAAGGAAGACGGCATCTACGTTGTCGTCGACCTCACCTGCGAGTCCGCAACCGTGCTGGAACTCGACCGTCGTCTGAATCTGAACGACAGCATCCTGCGCACCAAGGTGCTGCGGGTTGATCGTTAATCTGCGTCATATTTGCGTAACCAGAGTGCTCGAATGGGACACACCGGTAATGCGAAAGTCGTAGGATAGCGGGCGAAAGCCCCATCATCAGCTCGACAGAATACAACCGAGGAGAAGAAGCATGGCTCAGGGAGACGTACAAATCACGGTGGTTGGCAACTTGGTTGCTGACCCGGAGCTTAAGTACACCCAGAATGGCACCGCCGTGGCGAATTTCCGCGTTGCGTCGACTCCGCGGGTGTACCGAGATGGCCAGTGGGTTGACGGCGAGGGCATGTTCCTCACCTGCAGCCTGTGGCGTGAGGCAGCGGAGAACGCTGTCGAAAGTCTCTCCAAGGGCATGCGCGTCATCGTCCAGGGTCGTCTGCGCCAGCGCAGTTACGAGACCCGCGAGGGCGAGCGTCGTACCGTCTTTGAGGTTGAGGTCGATGAGGTGGGCCCGTCCCTGAAGTTCGCTCGAGCTCAGGTCACGCGCACTCCACGCAACGGCGGTGGAAGCTTTGGCGGCGGCAACCGCGGCCAGGGTGGAAATGCCGGTGGTGGTTTCGGCGGTGGCTTTGGTGGAAACCAGGGCAACCAGGGTGGACAGAGCGATCGCGGTTTTGGTGGCGGAGCTCCTGCGGAAGATCCGTGGAACTCAGCTCCTCCGGCCGGTGGCGGCTTCGGCGGCGATGAGCCTCCGTTCTAAACTCCTTCCAGCCACGGCACTACGTGACTAGTTTGCAGCAGATTTAGCATCCACAATTCTCAAAATCTTTTAAAGACATATCCAGCGAAAGGCAGGGATCATGAAGCTGATCCTCACCGCCGACGTTGACAAGCTCGGTGTCGCAGGCGACATCGTTGAGGTCAAGGCCGGCTACGGACGTAACTACCTGCTTCCTCGCGGACTGGCAATTGTTGCCACCCGCGGCGCAGAAAAGCAGATCGAGGGCATTCGTCGTGCCCAGGAGGCTCGCGCTATCCGCGACCTCGACCATGCACGTGAAGTCAAGCAGAAGATTGATTCGCTCGACAACGTCTCCGTTGCTGTGAAGGCTTCGGAAAATGGCAAGCTGTTCGGTTCTGTCACCAAGGGTGACATCGCCGATGCAGTTCGTAAGGCTTCCGGTCAGGCTATCGACAAGCGCGCAGTCGTGCTTGCTCCGAGCCAGATCAAGTCCCTTGGTAAGCACACCGTTGACATCGCGCTGCACCCGCAGATTACCGCGCATGTTTCCGTACAGGTCGTCGCCGCGTAAGTTCGCGGTTTAGAGTTTTTACTTTGACGGCGGCTGACGAGCACCGCGTTTAAAGACTGCGCGGGCTCTGAGGCCCAATGACAACAGCACACGTGAAGCTCTGATCTTTCGTAGTGAAAGGTCGGGGCTTTTCGTGGTTTAAGGCTGGTTTAAAGCCTTTTACGCAGGTGCTGGAAAGAGCGTCTACGACTTGTCCACAGGCTAACGACGATTGCTGTGGATAGACCTGTGGGTAACTTGCCTGGCTGCCGTGGATAACTTTTCTGGAGAGCGCGAGATTTTTATTAATTCATCGTTAATAATCTCCGCATGAGCAGCATCGATGCTAAAGGGGTAGCAGAGGATTACATTTGTGCAGGATTAAGGCAAATACGCACTGACCTGCGTAGATAGAATATTTTCGGATTGAAACTCCGCTACCCCCGTTAACATTCAAGCGGCGGTTTAGGGTTACGGACCGTTCACCTGGACTTTTCTTGATTGTGCACATGTTCTCCCCAGGCTTATCCACAGGTGCTGTGGATAACTTCGGGGATAAACACCGTAGAAGATTGTTTTCTGGGGACTCCAAGGGTACTTTTACAGGTCCATCAATCCGCTCGAACAGGTATAACTGCGGTAGGTAGTCAGGTGTCCACTGCTGGCGGTCGGAACAGACATATTGAGTGTGACGGTCAGTCAGCAACAGGGTTGAAAAGGCACCTAAGTGGTCCAGAAGGGGAGGAGCTGCTCACGATGAGTCAGCCTGTAGGTGATGGTGGTCATTCCGGAGCAGGGGACGAGGCGTCCTCCTACTCGGTAAATTCCCACGATGATTCCTTCGATGACGTTCCGCTGCCCCCGGAACCGCCGGTAGAGGATGCGCCACCGGAGGAGTATTCCTTCTCGCAGAGCTCGGGCAACGGATCGTCGGCAAGCGGATCTGGGGCGCGGGACTGGGAGCGAGACCGTGGTCGTGGCGCTCGTGCGAGTGCGGTCGCGGGCGCGACTTTTGAGCGCACCCCGCCGCACAATATCGAGGCGGAGCAGAGTGTGCTCGGCGCGATGCTGCTGAACTCAGAGGTCGTTGCGGATGTGTACGAGCAGCTGACGCCGGAGGATTTCTACCGGCCAGCGCACCAGACGATTTACTCGGCGATTTTGCACCTCTACGGTGAGTCCTCGGAAATTGACCCCATTTTGCTGGCAGGTCGTCTGGATCGAACTGGAGACCTGGAGCGCATCGGTGGTCCGCTGTACCTGCACACCTTGGCCTCCCTGGTGCCAACGGCGGCGAATGCGCAGTTCTATGCCCGCATTGTTGCGGAGAAGGCGACAATCCGTCGCCTGGTAGAGGCCGGCACGAAAATCGCCCAGATTGGCTATGCGGGCGCGGAGGACACGGAGCCGGAGCAGCTGGTGGATGAGGCGCAGCAGCTCATTTTCAGCGTTGGACGTGAGAACACGAAGAATGACTACGTTCCCATCGCCGATGTCCTGGATGACACGCTGGAGGAACTGGATCTTATTACCCAAAACGGCGGTCTGGCGCAGGGTGTGCCGACGGGGATTACCAACCTGGACAAGCTGACAAATGGCCTTCACCCAGGTCAGATGGTGATTATTGCGGCCCGTCCGGGTGTGGGTAAGTCCACGCTTGCAATGGACTTCATGCGTTCGGCCTCGATTCGCAACGGCATGACCAGCGCAATTTTCTCGTTGGAAATGTCGCGCAACGAAATCATGATGCGCATCATGTCCGCAGAGGCGAAGATCAACATGGCATCTTTGCGCTCCGGTGACCTGGATGAGCGGGACTGGACAAAGCTGGTCGAGGTCGGCGACAAGATTCGTGATGCTCCGCTGTTTATTGATGACTCGCCGAACCTGACCATGATGGAAATTCGCGCGAAGGCACGTCAGCTGAAGCAGAAGCACGATCTGAAGATGATCGTGGTCGACTACCTGCAGCTGATGAGCTCGGGTAAAAAAGTCGAGTCCAGGCAGCAAGAGGTCTCGGAGTTCTCCCGTCAGCTCAAGTTGTTGGCGAAGGAGCTCGAGGTACCGCTGATTGCAATTTCGCAGCTGAATCGTGGTCCGGAAGCTCGCACAGATAAGAAGCCACAGGTCTCGGACCTGCGTGAGTCGGGTTCGCTGGAGCAGGATGCCGATATCGTCATGCTGATTTACCGGCCGGACTCGCAGGAGGCTGACCATGAACGTGCTGGTGAGGCGGATATTATCGTCGCAAAGCACCGTGGTGGACCGACCGGAAGCATTGCTGTGGCCCACCAGCTGCATTACTCCAGGTTCGCCAACCTGGCGGAGGAGCCCAGCGGTTCTCTCTAGGTGCCTGGCCTAGCCACCCAGAATTAGTGCAATCCGGGTGGCTAGGTAAGGTGAGTGACAGTCAATAGGGCGAGTTTTCGTGCGTTGATGGTTTTGAAGGTTTTGAGGGTTACGCGGAGTCGTCGGGAAGCGGGGAAGCACTATGTCACCAACTGCCGCTCCCGTGGCAGCGGAGGCCAAAGCGAAAAGGCAGAAGAGTGCGCCGAAACAGCGCGTCGGTTGGGTAGATGCGGCTAAGGGGCTGTGCATTCTTTTAGTTGTGCTTGGCCATGCCATCACAGAGCTGCAAGCGCACGGTTACTACACGGCGCAGTGGGCGGGGATTAACTTCTTCCTCGGACCAATCCGTATGCCGCTGTTTTTCCTGCTATCTGGGCTGTTCGCCGGCAAGGCACTTAAGGAGTCGTGGCATAAGTTAGCCAATCGCCGAATCTGGGTGATGGTCTATCTCTACGTGATTTGGGTTCCACTGCGTGACTTCGTGCTTTTCCTCATGCCGTATACGCACGTGGATGCCGATGGCATAGTATCTCCGCCGCCGATCACGGACCACAGCGCGTGGGGGCCGCGAATTTACAACACGCTTCACGCGATCATCGAACCAACTTCCTACCTTTGGTTCCTGTGGGCGCTGGCGCTGTTCGCAATTCTCACACGAGCATTTCGCTGGGTACATCCGGTGATTCAGCTCATCGTTACAGGCCTCATTAGTGCATGGGCACCTTTTGCCTCGTCCAGCTGGTCGTGGGACTTTGTCACCAAGATGCTGTTCTTCTACGTGCTGGGCATGTACGGTGCGCCCTGGATTTTCCGGATGGCACAGCGTCGCAGCGGCCTCTCACTGCTAGTGACGCTGACGGCGTTCCTGTCGGTGGCGATCTGGGTGCAGGCGACCTACTCGAGCTTTAACGAAGGCAACGTCGGCTTCACCCGCGTGTACCTGTCCACCACTGGCGCACTGGCTGCAATCAATATTATGGCGATGCTGCAGAACACTCGCCTAGTTGTGCCCTTTGAAAAGGTTGGCGGCCGAACGCTGCCTATCTTCCTCATGCACATTCCAATGTTGGTTGTGGTCATGATTATTTGTGACCTCATTCTGCCGAAGGACCCACATTTGGTCATCATGACGCCGCTGGTGACTATCATTGCGGCGATGCTGTGTCTTGGTCTGCACAGGTTGCTGCTTGCCATCGGTGCCGGGTGGCTCTTTGTCCGTCCTGCGTGGGTAGTGCGCATGACTACGCCGGGGCAGCGTGCCCTTCAGCGCAGTCAGAATCCTTCTTCCCTGCCTGAAGGCGAGGCTCCGCGGCAGCCTAAGAGCGAACCTGCTTCCTAATTCAGCTCAACAAGGCGGTAGCGTGGAACCGGGAGCCGATCAGGCGGCAGAAGTGACACAGAGAATAGCCATGAAGAAATGAGAAAGCCATGCGTCTAGCAACGTTGCGATACCAGGGTGCAACCCGCGCCGCTGTTCTCGGCGACGGCGTAGCGGTCCTTTTTGATGACCACTGTCTCGGAGATGTGTTAGCGCGGCCAACGTGGCGTCGTGAAGCGGAAGAACTCTTGGCGGAGGCGGGGAACAACCCTGACAACGTCATGGCGGAGAGCGCGTGGGCGTTCGCACCGCTGATTACGCGGCCGGGCAAAATCGTCTGCGTCGGCTTGAACTATGCCGCGCACATCGACGAGATGGGGCACCAGCGCCCCGAGGTGCCAACGTTATTTGCGAAGTTTGCCGATGCCGTCGCCGGTGCGAAGGATGATATCCGAGTGCCGGAGGCCTGCGCGGAGAAGCTCGATTACGAAGGCGAGCTCGCGGTTATCGTCGGCGAGACCTGCCTGCGGGTGTCGGAGGAGCAGGCACAGGACGCTATCGCTGGGTACGCGATTATGAATGACTTCACTCAGCGCGATTTCCAGTACGCTACCGCGCAGTGGCTACAGGGGAAGACGTTGCAGCGCGCCAGTGCTTTCGGGCCGTGGATGCTCACGGCCGATGCTTTCGATGCGGACTCCGCGCGGGTGCGCACATACGTCGACGGAGAGCTGCGCCAGGATGCACCGATTGCGGACCTTGTTTTCTCCCCGGCAAAGTTGATCGCCTACATCTCACAGTTCGTGCAGCTAAACCCGGGCGATGTCATCTCCACGGGAACGGCGGCGGGTGTTGGCCACGGCATGAGCCCGCAGACCTACCTTCAGGATGGTCAGGAAATGGTCATCACCATCGATGGCCTGGGTAAACAGGCCAACACTGTCCGCATCAACCACTAGCACGCGCCGCTTTACGACGTTCCCGCGAACCCGGCGGGAATGAAACGACCCCCGCGTGCGTTGTGGGAGACTAACGGGTAAAAACCTACGTAAAGAACGTGAAGTTAGAACACGACGTTAAAGAGTAAGAGGAGTTAGACCCATGGCAACTGTTGATATTACGAACGAGACTTTCGCCGAGACCATTCAGAACAACGACATTGTGCTCGTTGATGCCTGGGCATCCTGGTGCGGTCCGTGCCGCCAGTTCGCCCCGATTTATGAGAAGGCTTCCGAGAAGCACTCAGAGGTAGTGTTCGCAAAGCTGGACACCGATGCCAACCAGGAGGTTTCGGCAGCCCTGGGCATTCAGTCGATTCCGACGCTGTTTGTTTTCCGCGAGGGAATCCTGCTGTTCCAGCACTCTGGTGTGCTGCCGGAGGCCGCCCTGAGCGATCTGGTTGGCCAGGCTTCGGAGCTGAACATGGATGATGTCCGTGCGCAAATTGCCGAGCAGGCCGCACAGGATAGCGCTACCGAGTAAACTCTGCGGTTCAGCCCGCATACTGTGCGTTTTCCGACTTGGAGCACTTCCGCGTAAGCCCCCGCGCCTGAACTAGCCCTCAAGCGCGCGGGGGCTTTTTGTATCTAGTCCGCGCGCTGGCCACGAATGAGCCAGCCAATACCAAAGCCAGCGAGTGCTGCTACTAGCGCCCACAGGGCTGGAGCGACTTTGTTTGAGTCCTCCTCAATCGACAGTGGTGCGCTGGTGCGGGCGTGCTTTGTCTCCTTCTCACCTGTTGGCAGAACCTGCCCGTCTGGGAACACGTGCTTGACAGCTTCGGTGAGTTCGTTGGCGGTCAGGTTTTTGCCCAGAACCGCGATAGCGTAACGGTCATCGTCGCCAAGGAATCCGGCAGTGGTGTGCTGCTCTTCGTACCAACCGGACTTGTTGGCAATCGTTTCCTTCGGTAGCGCTGCACGCAGACCGAAGTTCTGGTCTGCATCGCCGTAGGAGTAGCGCGGCAGTGAGTACATCAGCTGACGCATGTATTTGGTCTCCGTGTCGCTCAGCCCGCCTTCTTCGCTCAGCATCCGGTCAAAGTAGGCAACCATGTCGGCTGGCGTACTGGTGGTGGCTCCCCACATAGGTGAGCCGACAGTCTTATCCGAGAGGCCGTAGCGCTGTCGGACATTGTCAACGATGCGTACACCGCCGTAGGAATCCCACAGCTCGTCAGTTGCTTCGTTGTTGGAGTATCGAATCATGTCGTCGCGCAGCATGGCGTCGGGGTTGCCCTCAACCGGCATATCACCCTGGCCAGCGACAATCTCGCCCTTCTTCGGCTGCGTGTAGTTGGAATAGGCCACAACGTCGGCGACGAATACCTTCATCAGGCTGGCGAGGCGAAAAACATCATCACAGTGTGAGTTGCAGATGAACTCACCGGTCTGGCGATCCAGAATGCCCATGCCGAGCATGCCGCCCTTAGCGTCGAACTTCTCAGTCACTTCGTCGAGACGAGTTTGCACGCCAAGGCCCCACTGGGTCTTCGCCCCTGGCACAAGTGGGGGAAACTCCTTCGGCTCACTTTTCACAGTGCTTTCCGACGGCTCCGTCGAGGACGTTTCCGATGTCGGTGAAGAGGTTTTCTCGGTCGACTTCTCAGCCGACTGTTCCGCCGACTTCTCTGCGGTTCGCCCTGTGCTCTTCTCGGGAGCCTTTTCAGTTGGCTTTTCGGTGGTCTTCTTGGTTTTTGCGTCGGAGGGCTTAGCCGGCTCCGTTGACGATGGAGCTGCTACGACTACCTGCGAAAATGCACCGGTATCGGTGGAGTCAGCAGTTGCGGTGACTGTCGCGTTAGCCAGCGGCGCAGTTGCTGACAGAGTAATTACCGCGGCGAGACTCGCGGCCAGTCCGCGGTACGTGCGTTGAGGGCAATGAACCATGTTTAGAGAGTTTACAACTCTGGGGGAGTCTTGCTTGTCGGTAACCAGCTCTTTCCGTTTGCCGAGAGAGAGCGAGCTAGCTCACGTACAATTTTTTAAGAGATGGAATCTTCTCGGTTCCGATTAGTTATTCCGCATATGTTGAGGAAGGTTGGATTTGCATGGCTAATCCATTTGCCAAGGGCTGGAAGTACATGATGTCTTCGTTCGATAAGAAGATCGAGGACAATGCGGATCCTAAGGTTCAGATTGCACAGGCAGCTGAGGCCGAGCGTCAGCGCCATCAGGAGATTCAGCGTCAGGCTGCGGCTATCATCGGCAACCGCAATCAGCTGGAAATGCAGCTGGGGCGGTTGACCTCTGAGCGTGACAAGATTACCGAGAACACCCGGCAGGCACTCGCCAATGCGGATCAAGCTCGTGCCAAGGGCGATGAGGCCACTGCACAGAAGATGGAAAGCACTGCTGAGGTGTTTGCCACCCAGCTGGTGAATGTTGAAAAGGAGCTGGAAAATACTACGCAGCTCCACCAGCAGGCCGTATCTGCTGCTGAGGAGGCACAGCGTCAGGCGCAGCAGTCGCAGGCTCGCTACGAGCAGATTAAGCAGGATATCCGCAAGCTGGAGTCGCAGGCCGATCAGGCCAAGATGCAAGAGACCGCGTCGAAGACTCTCCAGAGCATGCAGGGTATTTCCGAGGATCCGAATGTGCCGACTTTGGATTCGGTCCGTGAGAAGATTGAAGGCCGCTACGCCAATGCGTTGGGCGCTCAGGAGCTCGCGGAATCCTCACAGGCAGGTCGTATGGCTGAGATCGAGACTTCGACTCGCGATGCCGCTGCTGACATGCGTCTGGCCGAAATTCGTGCCCAGATGAATAATGAAAACGCTGCTCTCGAATCCGGTTCTGCCGCGAAGGATAACGCCGGCGAGCTGGAGGCCGCCGAGTCCGCCGAGTCCGCCGAGTCCGTTGAGGCCGTTGAGGACACCACAACGGACGCAGACGAAGCGAAGTAGCGTTCACCAGTTGCCAACAATCGTCAACAAGAAAGTGTCGGGGTTTATGTCAGTTTGAGCGGGAAAACCACCCTAAACTGACATAAACCCCGACACTTTCTCGCACCAGCAGCGCCAGCAGCGCCAGCAGCGACAGTAGCGCCAGCAGCGACAGTAGCGCCAGCAGCGACAGTAGCGCCAGCAGTGCTGAAGCCACCGAAACTGCCGAATCCGTGAGGCGCGCTATTACTCCAATTCGCCGTTCTTCCGCGCGAGCAGCACTCCGCGGATACCGGCGTGGAAACCATCGCGCAGATTGACGCGCTGCGTCTCCGTCAGCGTGTATTCGTGCAGGGTTTCGCACGCAAACTGCAGCAGCGGACGATCAATGTCCGGTGGCAGCCCACCACCAGAGAGCAAGTGGGCACTATCGCGCGCCTGCTCGTTCGCAATATTCTCGTACCACCAGTTCGCGTACTGCTGTCCCACATCGAACGGCGTCTGAAAACCCGCGGATGCCCACACCTCGTTCGGCAGGGGCACGTATCGACTACGCAGCTTCCTCCTTGGCGCCATCATCGAAGGATTCGGCCGCGGGCTTGGTTTCGGCGTACTCGTGTTGGCACCGTCTTCGCTTGTCGACGACTCCGTCGCCGACTCCCCACTGCCGGTTGCAGTCGACGACGCGGAATCGGAGGCAGACGCGCCTGCATGCTCGGCTCCGGTGTTGTTCACAGTGTCGTTACCAGCCCCACTGCCAGTGTTGACTGTCGCGCCGGGCATGGTCGCTGGAGAAGGCTGTGCTGGCTGCGTTGGCTGCGCTGGTGAGGCAGCCGAAACGCCCGAAGCAGCGGAATCCACCCGTGTAGCTTCCGAACCGCCGGTGCGCTCTACCTCAGCGCGGTGCTCAGCCTGCGCCGGGATTTCCCGGGCACCCATCTTGGCCGCGTGCTCGACCTCGTTGAACTTCGGCGAGTCGGCCTTGGCCGTCGGCGTGGCTGCGGCATTGTCTTCGCTGCGACAGTCGGAGTCGCTGTCAGCCGTGGGGGATGGCACAACGCGCTGGTCCTGCGGAACCTCCGGAGTGCCGGCCTCCGGCGAAGCAGCGTCACCGTCGGCGGCGGAGGGAGTGTTCTCCGTGCCGTCGTCAAGCGAGCCCTCGCCCGGAGGAGTGATGCGCGTATCCGGCACGCAGGTAGCGCCGAGATCTTCGATTGGTTCGGCATCGCCCAGCGGCTTATTCGTGCGGACGACCGGCGGGATTGGGCCTTCGAGGACATTGAGCTGCATGGCGTCGGCGAAGTCCTCGCGGGGATCGAGGATTGTCGTCGAATCGCAGGCATGGCGAAGTGCACCGGACATGGAGTCCCAGCCGAAGCCGTAGAGATGCACACGCACACCGGCAGCCGAAGCCTCAGCGACGCCGGGCAGCATGTCCGCATCGCCCGAGACCAGCACGATATCGGAAACTTGGTTGCGCAGGCCGGCGACAACCATGTCTGCGACGAGCCGAGTATCGACGGCCTTCTGCGTCCGTCGGTCACCCCATTCAATGAGTTGACCTGCGCGCAGCTGCACACCATCGATCGTGCGCAGTGAGCGCTGGTAACGATGCGGCCCCGACTCCGGGATGCCGTCGTACCAAAGTTGCCGCTGAACTGGCTGGTTCAGCTGCTGGTTAATCATTCGGTCAAGGACACTAACTACTTCTCTAAGGTCGATTTCTAATTGCCCGCGGGCTCCGGTTTCCCACGAGTTGTAAAAGCTCGCCAATAAATATGACGTATCGACGAACACCAATGTGCGTTCAAGCATGGCTCCTAATTCCTGATTCTTTATTAACTAAATAAGCAAACCGGTTACATCGACAAGGATGCCCGAATAATTCATTCTATGCGCTAAACATGTTTAACTTCAGGGACTATTCTTAATAAGCCGCATCACTTTGACCGCTCTTCGCGGGTTGGCAGGAGTGCGAGTCGACGAGAAGGCACCGATCAATTTAGGTATTGACGTGCAAAGAAATCGCCCCGCGAAGAGTACGACCACACAGGAGAAGGGGAGTTACAAACAGGTATGAGACGCTGGTTCGGCCTATTGGTTCTCATTACTGTGTTGGGACAAGCGGTTTTCAACGGCGGTCGCGTGCTGCTTTCTTGGCGAGTCCTCGATTTTGGCGGTTCCGCCGCCACCGTCGGCTGGTTCACTGCCGCATTTTCACTTGTACCTCTTATTATTGCGCTTCCCGCCGGCAAGCTTGTCGACAGTCATCGCGCCACCGAAGTCATGTACTCCGGTCTCGTCGCCACCGTCATCGCGGCAGCAGTAATGGCGCTCTCGCCGAACCTACCTATTCTTCTGCTCGGCTACGTGGCCCTGGGTTTTGCCCACATGACCACGCTCATCGCCGCTCAAGGCATGGTTTCGCACCTGCGTGGCGGCGTCGCCGGGCTCGATAGCCTCTTTGCTTATTTCACGCTCGGAATTTCCGTCGGGCAGTTCCTCGGCATTGTCGGTGCAGGTCTGCTCACTCCCAACCACGACGGCAGCACTATGACCGCTACAACTTTCGCGCTCTGGGTGATGACGGGAATCGGCGCGGTCGCCCTGGTCATCGGCTGGCCGGTCGCAACTGCTTATCGACGGCACGAAGCGAATGCAGCCGCCGAAGTGCAAGCTGCTAGCTCAACTGAGCAATCCCCGGCGTCGACTGTTAGCGACCGCAGCCGGATGGACGAGAGGCGGCCGGGGCAGGCCGAAGCCAGCGGCGCATCGGTCTTAAGCATCCTGCGTATCGACGGCATGTCCAGCGCCATGGCTGTATCAATTGCGGTCATCGTAGCCATTGACCTGTTGACGGCATATGTGCCGGTGCTGGGACGCGAACTGGGCTTTAGTGTTGCCGAGGTGACGGTAATCCTTGGTGCGCGTAGTGGCCTCGCGATTATTTCCCGAGCCCTCATGCCGACTGTTTTGCACCGAGCTAATCGCAATCGAGTCCTTATCATTGCAGTTTGTGCCGGTGTCCTGCCGCTTTTGGCAATGCCGTGGCTACAGAGTGCGTGGCTGATGGTTGTCGCGGTTGGTATCTGTGGCTTGGCGTGGGGTTTTGTCATGCCCATGTCAATGACGTGGGTGAGCTCCCTGGTGGATGCCGAGGTGCGCGCTCAGGCGCTATCCATCCGACTGATGGGTAACCGCTTGGCGCAGGTCATCCTGCCGCCGGTTGCTGGTTTGGGTGCTACCGCGATGGGTGCAGGCAGCGTGTTTCTGGGTGCGGGTGCGCTGATGGGGGTCGCGTCTGCCACTGCTTGGCGACGACTCGCAGGTGACAAGGCGGCTCTGACTAAGTAATTGGTCAATTGCTGAGTTGCTGAAAAGTAGCGCCCGAGCCGTAGGAAGGCTCAAATCTGGCATACAGAGTTAACTAAAGTGATTCGTTTTCCAGGTTCTACCAGCGGATTCGCTTAAATAGGGGCATGTGTGTAATGTATTCGGA
>NZ_NOVT01000013.1:0-73927 GCF_008042455.1 Corynebacterium sp. LK10 | reverse complement strand
GTGATGTGGCCCCAGAATAAAGAAGACCCCTACCGGCGTTTGCACCGGTAGGGGTCTTTTCTTAGTGGCGGGGGCAGGATTCGAACCTACGACCTCTGGGTTATGAGCCCAGCGAGCTACCGAGCTGCTCCACCCCGCGTCAACTGTCCTGGCTTTTACAAGCACTCACAGCGGGCGCTGGTCTCTCTGACCAACGAGAAGTAACTGTAGCACGATGCTCCCAACAAAGACCAATCCCCAGGTCATAGCCGGTTTCGCTACAACCTGGGGAGTCTGCGGACCATAGAAACCTATGATTCTCGGCTAACTACTCGTTGCACGCCTTACTGGCCGTTGGCCTTCTGGTAGTCAGCGGCAGCGCGGTCGAGCTCGGCAAGTGCCTGGCCCTGCGCCGCGTAGTCACCGTTCTTCTGAGCGTCGTTAAGCTTTTGCAGTGCGTCGGAGATACGGCGAGCGGCGTCGTCACGCGCGGCGACATCAACCTTGCGCTCTTCCTTCGGTGCCTCGTCGTCGGACTCAGCGTCAGCGGCATCCTTGTCCTTATCCGCCGACTGCTCCTCAGTCTCTTCCTCACCGCGGACCTTAGTCGCGGCGGAAGCATCGATACCGACCTGACTCAGAGCCTCAGTGACCGTGGCGCCGTAGCCCACCTGACCGCGGTAAGCGACGAGAATACGCAGCAGCTTCGGGAATGCGGTCTCCTGGCCCTTGCGCTGGGTGTAGACCGGTTCGACGTAGAGAATCTCGCCATCGCCGACCGGCAGCGTCAGCAGGTTACCGTTGGTGACCACGTTCGTGCCCTCGAGCAGAGTACGGTCCTGGGCGACCTCATCTGCGGACATCATCGTGTCCTGCGCCTGACGCGGACCCATGGTCTGGGTGTTGGTCGGCAGGGCACGGATGGTGATCTGACCGTACGTCTCCGGATCGGAGGAAGCGCTCATCTGGGCGGCGAGGAACTCGCGCTCCAGACCGCGGAAGGCGGAAATCAGCTGGAAGCTCGGCTTTCCGGTCTTCGGATCGGAAGCGACAACGTAGTACGGCGGCTGGGAGAGGTTCTGCTCTTCCGGCGCGGTCGGATCGGACGGGACGGACCAGAAGGAGTCATTGGCGAAGAAAACGCCCGGATCGCTGACGTGGTACTTGGCCATCAGCTCACGCTGAACCTTAAACAAGTCCTCCGGGTAGCGCAGGTGCTCCTGCAGCTCCTCGGAAATCTCCGACTTTGGCTTCACCACATCCGGGAAGACACCCTCCCAGGCCTTGAGCACCGGATCCTTCTCATCGAACTCGTAGAGCTCAACGGTGCCATCGTAGGCATCGACGGTCGCCTTGACCGAGTTGCGGATGTAGCTGACCTCGCTGTTCGGCAGCGGGCGTGGAGTGCCATCCGGGTTAATGGAATCCTGCGTGGTCTCCTGGAGGCTCATGCGCTGGGAGTACGGCATCTTGGCCAGCGTGGTGTAGCCGTCGACAATCCACTTCATACGGCCATCGACTACAGCCGGGTAGGTCTTGGTGTCAGTAGTCAGCCACGGGGCGACCTTCTGAACACGGTCACGCGGATCGCGGTTGTAGATGATCTTGGAGTCCGGCCCAATGCGGTCGGACAGCAGGATGTTGAGCTCCTGGTAACGGGTGGCGAAAATCATGCGGCTGGCAAGTCCGCCTACGCCAACACCGCCCTCACCGTCGTAGGTGAAGTTACGGCCGTCGGCATCGTACTCATAGTCCTTGCCGTCACCGTTACCGCCAACAATCGCATAGTCGGCATCGCTGTTGGCGATAACCGGGCCGTAGTAGATACGCGGCTGCTTCAGGTTCAGGTTCATGCCGTTCGGGTCCTCGGACTCGAACAGGTCAGCCACGGTGTACAGCGGGTAACCGCCGCGGGCGGAACCGGACTCGGAGGCAACCTCGTCGACCTTATTAGCCGGCGCAGCAACGAAACCATTGCCGTGGGTATAGACCGTGTGACGGTTGATCCAGTCAGTCTGGTTACCCTGCAGCGTCTGCGGGTTCAGTTCACGAGCAGCGACGATGAAGTCACGGGACGCGCCATCGATCTGGTAGCGGTCAATGGCAAGCGGATCGGAGAAACCATAGAAGTTCTTCAGCTGACGCTGCTGCGTGAAGGTACGTGGCAGCACTTCCGGATCCAGGATTCGGATATTGGCCAGAGTAGCGGCATCGCGGGAAATCGAGTCCGCACCTTCCTTCGCGGCTTCCTTATCGCCTTCCTTTTCAGCCGGAACGCCCCAGTCGCGCTCGACCTTCACCTTGTCGTCGGTAAGCCCGTAGTGGTAGCGCGTCGATTCAATATTGCGCGCAATGTATTCGCGTTCCTTGGAAGCGCGGTTCGGGTTAACTGAGAACTGCTCAACTGCCATCGGCCAGGCCACGCCAATCAGACCTGCGGAAACCAACATCAGCACGGTGGCAAACGCCGGGATCGAAAGATTGCGCAGGAAAATGGCCGCGAAGAATGCAGCGGCCACGACGATTGCGATGACCAGCAGCGTAATCTTCGCCGGCAGCAGCGCATTGATATCGGTGTAGGAACCACCGGTGAAGGTCTTCTGCTTGTTATTCAGCAGCTCATAGCGGTCCAGCCAGTAAGACACAGCCTTGAGCAGCATGAAAACACCGGCCCAGCACGCCAACTGCGCACGAGCCGCATTGGAAACGCGGGTCTTCTCCCCTGTAGTCGGGTTACCTGGGCGGATGCCACCAAGGAAGTAATGCGTCACCAGCGACAGCAGGAACGCAATAACTACCAGGACAACCAGCGTCGACACGATGTACGACCACAGCGGCAACTGGAACGCATAGAAGCCCAAGTCCTTGCCGTACTGCGGGTCCGTCTCACCGAAGGACTGTCGGTTTAAGAACAGCTGCACCGTCTGCCATTTGCCCTGCCCCACAAGGCCACCGAGTACGCCGAATACAACAGGCAGCGTGGTGAACATCGACTTCGAACCAGATTCAGCCATCCGTCGGTACACTGCCTGCGGGCTGCGCGGATCCGTCAGCCCGAGGTCGACGGGACGGGAGCGCCACGCCAGCCACATAGATAGAAATGTCAGTGCGCCCGTTATCAGGCCTACGGTGATAAACAGGACGATACGAGTGAGCCACGTGGTGGCGAATACCCCTCGATACCCCACTTCACCGAACCACTGAAAGTCCGTATAAAAATTGACGGCGATTGGAATAACAAAGGTCAGCGCGGCAATCACCAACACGGTAATTGCCAGCCACCCCGGTCGGCCACCCGCCGATCGTCTCGGTCGAGTCTGGTTTAGAGACAACGTCTCTCCTGTTCGAGTTGAGCTTGACTTGCCAGCGAGCTGGTAAGTCGGTCGTACGCTTATCTGTCATCTACTCTAAATAAAGTTCCTAACATTTGACTAAGGATGCTGTTAATACAGCGTTGCCAGGAAAGGGGCGTCGTCAAGCGTCATGAGCGAAAACAGCGGAACCCAGACTCATCTCAGCCAGCAGGCACTCAATCGCGCCGTACGCGAGGCTGTCGAATACGTCCACGCCGAAGGTTGGGACCGCGCCCCGAGTCTCTTCGCCCTCGTCCCCACCGCCGCGCTTGCCGACGTGCTTGCCGACGAGCTGATTGACAGCGCCCCGCTGACTGTCGTTGAGCAGGAACCTCTCCCCGAGGGAATTGAAGGTGGTAGCCCTGAGTTGGCGGACTTTATCGCTCGGACATCGTGGCCGGCAGGTGTCGTTGGTGCCGTGCTGGCGCAGGAGATTATGGTGATTGCCCCGGAGCAGGCGGACAGTTTTGAGGGTGCATCCCTGGACGAGGTACGGGCGCAGGCGGATGGTGAGGCGGCTCGTCAGGCACGTCTTTTCAGTGGTGTTATCAGTGAAGGTCCACACCTAACACTGATTCAGCCGCGCCCCACAGAAGCGGAACTGGATGAGCGTGGCCTCTTTGCCGAAGATGAGATTGAGCTAAAAGATGGTTCTGGGGTAGCCGATGGTGTCATCGCTGCGCTGTATTCCACGTTCGGAAGTAACTCATAACTCCACCTACCAGCGATAAGAGACAAACAAGAGGCGTTGAAAGAGTCGAATATCCATATAACTAGCTGGTTCCGGTTGACATCAGGACTAGAACCTAGTTGTATAACAAAGTGATAAAGGCGCGTCTTTAAGTATCCGCTCAGGGTTCTGTCGGACTTGGTTCTGTCGGACTCGGTTCTTCCAGGGACGGTCTGTGGCGAAGAAATCGCGAGTGTAGCGCGAGTTTTTCCTTCTATAGGTTTTCAACTAAGAGGTTTTTAATTATGAAGAACAACGTTGTTCGCCGTGCAGCAGCCTCGGCAGCTGCAGCTTCTGCGCTGGCAGCCTCCCTCCTGACTGGCGGTGTTGCCAACGCTCTTCCTACTGGTAACTACGTTGCCTTCGGCGATTCCTTCGCTGCTAACCCGGGTCAGTCCGACCCGGCCGTACCGGGCCGTGGTGGCTGCCCGATTTCGGTCTCGAACATCGGCTCTCACGTTGCTCGCGAGACCGGTCTTGAATTGCACGACTACTCCTGCAACGGCACTACCGCTTTCATGCCGACTCAGCCGCAGAAGTCCCTGATGGGCCAGGTTGACAACGCTATCGCTCAGGGCTCCCTCGGCCCGGCCACCCAGCTAGTGACCATCTACGTTGGCGCCAATGACGCAATGCAGGGCGCTGTGCTGCCAATGCCGGTTCAGGATGACCTGTACACCACCAACGTTGTTGCCGCGGTACAGAAAATCAAGGCTGCTAATCCAACTGCTCGCGTCATGCTGATTGGCTACCCAGCTTTCACCTCGAATGACCCGACTCACTACGCTTGCCCGGTCAACGCCGCAGGTTTTGCACCGCACATTCCGGCTGCCGGCATGCACCAGTTTGAGATGGCTCTGCAGAACCGTCAGGAGCGCGCTGCAAATGAGTCCGGCATCGGTTTCGTCAACATGAAGAACGTTGCAAACATTGACGTCGCAATGTGCGGCCCGGACGGTGAGCGTCAAGTCTCGGCAATTCTGGATACTGACGTTGCTTCCTACAACATGACCAACCACCCGACCTTCCACGGTTCGGCAGTTACTGGCACCACCATCGCCAACGTCTACAAGAGCACCTTCTAAGGTTGCCCGACGTCGCTCAGACGTCTTCAAGTACAACGAAAAATCCCCGGTCGTAATGACCGGGGATTTCTATTTGTGGAGCTGCCGAGAATTGAACTCGGGTCCACCGCCAACTCGCCAGGGCTTCTCCGTGCGCAGTTCGCACGATCGCCTCTACTCGACCCTTCGGCTCAGGCAAACATGTCCGAATGACGGGCCCAGCCGCAAGTAAGAAGATCCCCGATGAGCCTTACGGCACACCCATCGGGCGAGCCCTTTTAAGTCGATGCCAGGGTCCGGACCAAAGGGCAAGCCCGGTCTGACAGACACGCTAGTCGCTTAATTAGGCAGCGAGAGCGTAGTCGCGCTGAGTGTTCTCGGCGCTTAATCAGTTGCTACGACGCTTAAACGGTGGTCTCTAGCCTGCACCGGCACGCTTCCCCTGGCTCACTGTACGGTGTCGAAACCATGTCAGCCCCATACAATGCCTTCGAGCACGGGAAAGTGCGTTGCGCTCAAAGGATGTTCAAGAATAACGCTTTACGACGGGAAAAGTCAACAAGCTTCGCCGCAAGGCTCCGCCCCCCCACCCGAATGTCAACTCCGGGTTGACACTGACGTCAACCAATGGTTGACTGCAGTCATGGATCCATTGACGACAATCCGTCACCGACTGCAAGCAACGAACATTGCCGAACAAGAACTTGAAGATGCCGTGGCGCAGGCTCGCGCAGCGGGCCATTCATGGGCAGAGATTGGAAATGTACTCAATATCTCCCGGCAAGCGGCATTCAAGCGGTTCGGAAGTGTCCAAAACCCCGTTTCAGGAGAATTGATGACTGCCACAAAAACTACACATATCGCCGAGCTCGGCGAAAAATTCCTTCGCCACATCATCAACGGCGAAGAAGCAGAAACCGTAAGCATGATTTCCCCAAAGCTCCGGAAGGATCTCCCCTGGTCCACTATCTACTCTGTCTGGGAAGATGTTCTCACCGAGACTGGGGCGTTCGAATCTTTCGACGACACCCAAGTCACCAGCCTCGGGGGAACCAGGACTAAGGAACCGACCTCGCAGAAACTCCTGTCGAAGATTCTCGGCACAAGTCTCGTCATCACCACCCTCAAACATGAGGCTGGCGAATGGATGGCTCGAGTTGCCTTTGACCGTCACGAAAACGTCATTGGCCTACTCATCCTCCCAGTCGATGCGACTGAGTTCCCCTTCTAAAAAGGGTTTCTTCTAATGAAGACCTCTTTTACCCCTTGATGCCCTTCACACGACGGCCCAGCGCACGAGTAGCTTCGCGCTCCTCCGTGCGGCGCTTGATGTCCTGGCGCTTGTCATAATCCTGCTTACCGCGGGCGAGTGCGAGCTCGACCTTCAAGCGGCCGTCGGTGAAATACAGCTTCAGGGGTACAAGCGTGTTGTTGCCATCGCGGACCTTGCCCCACAGGGTGTCAATCTCCTTGCGGTGCAACAACAGCTTGCGCGAGCGACGCGGTGAGTGATTAGTCCACGAACCGTAGGAGTACTCCGGGATATGCAGCCCGCGGAGCCACACTTCGCCGTCGTCGATGGTCGCGAAGGCGTCATTAAGCGATGCTTTGCCCTCGCGCAGCGCCTTGACCTCAGTGCCCACGAGAACGACACCGCATTCGTAGGTGTCCAGAATGTTGTAGTCATGGCGGGCACGACGATTGGTGGCCACCACCGCGTTGTTGGCGCTGACCTTTTCTTTCTTCGACTTCTTCTTGCCCATAACCTGATTAACTCTAGTCGAAGAAGGTGCACTACAGCTATTCCCTAGCTATTCCCTTAACTTTCCCTTATGCGCCTGCTCGCACCCGACATACATATGCCTCTGGCCTTTTACGTTGTGACGCAACTTACTTTCCCCTAACCTTTTACCAACGTCTAACACAGAGGGATTTATATATATATGGGACAGTCAAAAACGTTGGAACCGGACAAAGCGCCACCGAAGCCAAAGGGGTTCCTAGCAACACTGGAACGTATCGGCAACGCACTGCCAAATCCATTTTGGCTATTCGTGATTCTTGCCGGTGTAGTCATCGTTTCTTCGTGGCTCGGTGAGGCTGCGGGTATGCAGGCCAAGGATCCCGCGTCGGGTGACATCATCGAGGTGGAAAGCCTTGCTACCGCAGAGTACCTGCAAAAGATGGTCTCTGAGGCGGTAACGAACTTCACGGACTTCGCACCAGTTGGCCTGATTCTGGTGTGCATGCTCGGTGTCGCAATTGCGGAGTACTCCGGTTACATCGGCTCGGCAATCCGCGCGGCAATTTCCAAGGTGCACTCCCCTGTCCTGCTGACATTCATTGTTGCACTGGCCGGCGTGACTGGTTCAATCGCTTCTGATGCCGTCTACGTGATTCTCATTCCGCTGGGTGCCGCCTCATTCGCCGCAGTTGGTCGTAACCCTATTGTCGGTGCGATGGTCGCCTTTGCCGCCTCGTCGGCCGGGTTCAATTCGTCACTGGTGCTCAACATCACCGATGTGCTGCTGGCAGGTATCTCCACGCATGCAGCGCACTTCGTGGATCCGGAATACGTAGTTTCACCGCTGGCCAACTACTTCTTCACTATGGCCTCGTCGATTGTGCTGGCTCTGATTATTACCGCCGTTACTGAACTGTTTATTACCAAGCACGTGGAGAAGACCGTCCACGACGACCACATTGACCACGATGCCGCGGAATTCACCAAACCGGGCGCTTCGGAGGAAGCTGCCGAGGAAAACGCCAAGAAGGAGGAGCGGAACACCGCATCTAGCAGCTCCAGCAATGGCCGCGACAAGCTAATCCTCAACGATGCCGAACGACGTGGCCTCCGCTACGGCAACATCGCCGCTGTCATCTTCCTGGCGCTTTGGTTCGCTGCCCTGTTCATCCCGGGTTCGCCTCTGCGCGGCGAAGGCGACGGCATCTTGAATTCCGTGCTGCTTACCGACGTCGTGGCGTCCATCGCCCTCTTCTTCGCAGTGGTCGGCATTGCGTACGGCATCGGTGCCAAAACCATCACCTCCTCAGCAGACGTGCCCGCCTTCATGGAACGCGGCCTGGGCACACTGACCACAATGATGGTGCTCTTCTTCGCCGTCTCGCAGTTCACGGCCTACTTCAAGTGGTCCAATATCGGCCAGTGGACCGCTATCAAGGGCTCCGAATTCCTGACCAAGGCGGATCTGCCGCCGCTGTTGCTCTTTGCTGCCTTCGTCCTGATGGTGGCTGTTCTCAACCTGCTGATTACCTCGGGCTCCGCACAGTGGGCTCTGATGGCGCCGGTCGTTGTGCCGATGCTGATGTACGTCAACGTCTCTCCAGAGGTCTCCCAGCAGCTATTCCGTATTGGTGACTCCCCGACCAACATCATTACGCCGATGTCGCCGTACTTTGCGCTGGCGCTGACTTTCCTGCAGAAGTACTACAAGCCTGCGGGTGTCGGCACGCTGATGTCGCTGGCTATCCCGTACTCGCTGTGCATGATGGTGGGCTGGTTCCTATTCTTCGTCCTCTGGTATCTCGCGGGCATTCCGCTGGGGCCGGGGGTTCCGGTGCGTTAACTCACAGCCACTAGGAGATTGAGGGATTGGTCGAATTTTTCGCCCAATCCCTCACTTATTTGTGGCACCCGGGCTTAATATTGCGTACGGTCGCCACCACAACGGGCGTCGTAAAGCGAAAACGTACACACATTGAGCACACACTGAGACGCGGATATAACCTATGCCAACAAAGCACCTAAAATTTACGGGATCGACCGGCGAGACTCTGGCTGCATCAATTGATTTGCCGGACGGTCAGCCACGCGCGTGGGCGCTATTTGGTCATTGCTTCACGTGTAATCGGATGGTGCCCGGCGCGTCACGCACCTGCAAGGCGCTGGCGAAGAAGGGCATTGCGGCATTCCGGTTCGACTTCACTGGCCTCGGGCAGTCCACTGGTGATTTCGGTGAGACGACGTTCCAGACCAACATCGATGACCTTAAGGCCGCCTACGAGTTCATGGAGGCAGAATTTGAGGCCCCCTCGCTACTGATTGGGCACTCGCTCGGTGGCGCAGCGGCGCTGAACGCCGGCCACGATATGCCGAAAATCAAGGCGGTAGCGACAATCGGTGCACCCTTCGATCCGGCACACTCGATTGTGCGCATCGCCGGTGACATTTCGACGGTCGATGAGCACGGCACGCAGGTTCTGCAGATTGAAGGTCGTGGCATTCCCATCTCCCGTGAGTTCTTGGAAGTGTTGGCGGACTACAACCCGGAGGTTTATCTCAGCCAGCTGCGCAAGCCACTGCTTATTCTGCACTCCCCGACCGACCAGACTGTTGGTATCGATAGCGCCCAGAAGATTTTCCAGGTCTCTCGCTATCCAAAATCCCTGATGAGCTTGGATCGCGCAGACCACTTGCTCACTCGCGCTAAGTCCGCCGCGCGCGCTGCTGACCTGATTTATGCGTGGGCGGATAGCTATCTTCCGGAGGCTGAATAGCCCTGTTATCATTAGGGGTTATGGACACAACTGAACACTCTGGCCACTCACACGGCCACGGTCATTCACACGGCCATGACCACGCTCATATTGACCCCGCGAATACTCCTGCCCGTCGCCTGCTCGCAGCTGCGGGTCTAACTCTTGTCGTATTTCTCGCCGAGCTCATCGGCGGCTTGGTCTCGGGTTCACTGGCGCTGCTGGCAGATGCCGGCCATATGGTGACGGACTCCGCAGGCCTGCTTATGGCAGTTGCCGGTTTGGCTATCGCCCAGCGCGGAGCCAATCACCGCGCGACGTACGGGTACCGTCGTGTTGAGGTTCTGACTGCTCTCGTCAACGGTCTGACAGTTTTCATCATTGCCGCTGTGATTCTCTGGGGCGCAATCCGGCGATTCGGGTCAGTGGAGCAATCTGAGATTCAAACCACGTCGATGCTCATCATCGCAGTCATCGGCCTGCTCACCAATGTGATTGCGGCGTTTCTGCTCGCCGGCGCTGCCAAGGAAAGCGTCAACGTCCGCGGCGCGTATCTGCACGTGCTTGTCGACGCCGCTGGTTCGGTCGCCGTCATTATCTCCGCTATCGCTATCGCATACACCGGCTGGACTGCCATCGACTCGGTGGTCTCTATCGTGATTGCGCTCTTCATCGTCCCCCGAGCCGCCGTTCTGGTGCGCGACTGTCTCCACGTGTTGCTGGAGTACACCCCGAAGGGCGTCGACACTGAGAGAATCACTGCTGACCTGTCTGACTTGGACGGAGTGGTCGATGTCCACGATCTCCACGTCTGGTCCCTCAACGGCAGCGACCTACTGGCATCTGTCCATCTCGTGCGCTGCGACACGCTCCCCAACGGCGACGAGCACGCATTGCTCGACCGCGCGCAGGCACTGCTTCACGACGTCCACGGGATTGAACACGCCACGGTGCAAATTGAAAGAACCGGGCACGCTGACCACGAGTACCCGGCTCATACCTAAAATGTTCGGCTAGTAGCTGAAGTAAGATGCTAGCCCTCGAGCTGCTCCCCTAGCTCCAGCCACTCCATCTCCAGCTCTGCCTTCTGCTCAACCACCTCCGCAGCACGGCGATCGAGGTCCGCCAGCTTTTGTGTGTCCAAGTTGGCTACATCAGCACTCGCTTCCGCCATCTGCGCATGCAGTTCACTTTCTTGCTGGCTGAGCTTCGCCATCTTCCGCTCCAGAGCACTCATCTTCTTTTGCAGAGCATGAGCTTCCGCAGCCGAGAGCTTCGAGGTATCCTCCTCTGAAGCTGCGCCACGGGTCTGCGGACTACCGGCATTTGCTTGAGATGCACCACCACTAGCGGCCGAGTCAGCCAGCTGTGCGCGACGCTGGAGGTACTGACTAATCCCGCCTGGCAAGTTCGTCAGCTCGCCATCGCCGAAGAGGGCCCAGGTCGAGTCGGCAATACGCTCAATCAGGTAGCGGTCGTGCGAGATGACCACCAACGTGCCCGGCCAATTGTCCAGCAGGTCTTCCAATTCCTGCAGCGTGTCAATATCCAGGTCATTCGTCGGCTCGTCGAGCAGCAGGAAGTTCGGCTCACTCATCAACACGCGTGTGAGTTGCAAGCGGCGACGCTCACCGCCGGAGAGGTCTGCGATTGGGGTGCGCTGCCGCTTCGGGGAAAAACCCAGTCGCTCCGCCAGTTGCGAGGCGCTAATCTGCTTCTTGCCCAGGTCAATGTAGGTCGCCACGTCCTCCACAGCGTCGAGCACACGCATATCCAGCGGCAGATCATCGAGCTCCTGTCGCAGCCAACCCAGACGCACCGTCTTGCCCTCAATCCGCTTGCCATCGCTTAAGGGGTAGTCTCCCGCCAATGCGCGCAACAAAGTCGTCTTACCCGAGCCGTTGACACCGACCAGGCCAATGCGCTCGCCGGGGGCCAGACGCCACGTGACGTCGTTAAGCAATTCCCTACCATCGGGCGTTTCCAGGGACGCGTGTTCCAGTTCCACGACCACCTTGCCCTGACGGCGCTGCGAAAAGGCCATCAGCTCCACGGAATCACGCGGCGCCGGTACATCGGCGATGAGCGCCTCAGCTGCTTCGATACGATAGCGCGGCTTCGACGTGCGGGCCGGCGCCCCACGACGCAGCCAGGCGAGTTCCTTACGCGCAAGGTTCTGGCGACGCTGCTCGGCGGCATCAGCCTGGCGCGCACGCTCGGCACGCGCGAACGTCCAGTCGTTGTAACCACCATCGTAGAAATCGACGGTGCCGTCGTGGACTTCCCATGTCTTCGTGGCAACAGTGTCCAGGAACCAACGGTCGTGCGTGACGACGACCAGGGCTGCCCGGCGCGACAGGACATGATCGGCCAACCACTGCACACCCTCAATATCGAGGTGGTTCGTTGGCTCATCGAGAATGAGTAGATCCAGGTCACGGACTAGCGCAGCCGCCAGGTTAACTCGGCGCCGCTCACCACCGGAGAGATTAGCGACCTTGGTATCCATACCGAGGTCATTGATACCGATGCCATCGAGAACCTCGCGGATGGAGGCATTACCGGCCCATTCGTGTTCGGCGAGTCCCAGCGGTGCGATGACGCACTCAAACACGGTGGAGTTCGGGTCGAGCTCCGCGCCCTGGGTGACATGTGCCATAGCCATGTCATTAGCCCGCGAAATACGTCCGGAGTCCGCCGGCTCCACACCTGCCAAAATCTTCAGCAATGTGGATTTGCCACCACCGTTCAGGCCGACAACACCGATGCGGTCGCCCTCTTGAACACCGAGGCTAACGCCGTCGAGCAGAGTCTTGAGCCCGAAGGACTTAGAAATATTCTCGCAATTAATCAGATTCGCCATGATGAGTATTTATTGTGCCCCATTCGACGTTGCCAAGCACACGCCGAACATACCAAGCCACCGGCAGCTCCTCGAACTGCTCTCGGGTTACCCATTTAAACTCCGGATGCTCGCCGCTGAGCTGGACATTCTGCGTGTCGTCGGCCTCGCGCACTAGGAAGGTCACTGTGTGGAAACGGAAGTTCTCCCCGCCCAAATCAGGATTGGAATAATGCGCAAACTCGCTGACCTCCGCTGCGCGCAGACCGGCCTCTTCGCGCAGTTCGCGCACAGCGGCCTCTGACGGTTCTTCCCCGGCATCGAGTTTGCCGCCGGGCAAATCCCATTGGCCACCGAGGAATCCATCGTATTCACGCAGCAGAAGCAGCAGGCGACTACCTCGGAAAACTATGCAGTTGCATACCCAACCGTCGTCGTCAGGCCAGTACTTTGTGCACGCCAAACCGCGTGGTTCGCGCCGGCCGATCTCGGCCCTACTGGGGGTGTCATCACGGTGCATGGGGAAAGATCGCCTGTCCTTTATTAAAAGCGCTAGTCTCGTGAGACCTCAGCGAGGCGAACGAAATCGGCAATTTCGAGCTTCTCTCCTCGCTGCTTGGGGTCAATCCCCGCTGCCATAAGCGCTTCTTCGGCTGCGGCACCAGATCCGTAAATCCCCGATAAGGCCGCACGGAGGGTCTTGCGGCGTTGCGCAAAAGCAGCGTCGATAAGCGGGAAAAGGCGCGCGCGAAATTGCGGCGAAATCTCCCACGGAGCCTCGGGGGCATCGGCGGCATTGGGGTTCTCAGGAGCGTCGGAGCGGGCGTAGCAGTCAATGCGCACAAGCCCGGAATCAACCTTCGGGACCGGCCAAAAGACGTGCGGACCAATGGCACCGGCGCGACGCACTGTGCCGTAGTAGGCGGCCTTGACGCTGGGGACGCCGTAAATCTTGGAGCCCGGCTGAGCCGCCAGCCGGTCAGCGACCTCAGACTGCACCATCACGAGCACGCGGCGGATGGTGGGGAGCTCGGCAAGCATGTGCAGCAGCACCGGTACAGAAACGTTGTATGGCAGATTGGCCACCAGCGCATCTGGGGCGGTCCGAAAGTCCTCGCGACTGACTTTCAACGCATCTTTCTCAATGAGCTCTAGCGCGCAGCCGTCAGCGCGCTCAGCGACTGTCTGGGGCAAACGCTCCGCCAACCGAGAATCGATTTCAACAGCCGCGGCGCGGCCGCAGTGTTCGAGCAGCCCGAGGGTCAGCGAGCCCAAGCCGGGGCCGACCTCAACAGGGTAGGAATCCTCCGGCAAGTCCGCCGCAGCGACAATTCGACGCACGGTGTTGGCGTCGTGGACGAAGTTCTGCCCCAATTTCTTCGTCGGGACAATATCCAACTGCGCCGCCAAGTCGCGCACTTCGACCGGCCCCAGGAAAGAAACTTCTGCTTTAGTCACAGTTAGATACTACGGGGTCAAAAGACAAAATAGGTTTAGCTCGTTTTGGCTAGTCTGAACTAGCTTTAACGAAGCCCCATGGAAGCGGTGCAAGCGGGCCATGCACCCCAACCCTGACCAGCCTGGACGCGCTCGGCAACAGCGATCTGCTGCTCGCGGGAAGCCTGCGATGCACGCGGTGCATACTCAGTACCGCCGTAAGCTGCCCAGGTGGAATCGGTGAACTGTAGACCACCGGAGAAACCGTTACCGGTATCGATAGCCCAGTCGCCGCCGGACTCACACTGAGCCAGCTGATCCCACACACCGTAGCCAGCGGCCGGAGCTGCAATGCGAGACTTAGTGCCCTGGCGGATAGTGGAGATACCCGGAGCCTTTAGCTCCTTTTCTTCCAGGACCTCGCGTCCGAGCTCTTCGCCGTCGCGAGAGGTGACCTTGACCTGACGCTCTACCTGGCCCGGCTCACCCTCCTGCTCAACGATGCGCTCGTCTTCGAACATCGAATCATCTTCAATGATGTTCTCGTGAGCTGGAATTTCCTCAGTCTCGGTGATGGTCTTATCAATCAGACGAGACAGCGCGATGCGCATGCCTTCAGTGACCGGCGCATCCAGACCCGGCTCAACGGTGTCGTCTTCACGCAGCTCAATGCCACGCTGTGCCAGTACATCACCGACGGTCAAAGCCGGGACGGTCAGGTCGATGTCCTTGGCATCGTCGTGAAGCACAATATTCTTGGCACGAACGACGTCGAGTTCGACCCCCTTAGCGGAAATCTCGCCCTTTTCGACCTCGACCTTGTCCTTATCGGAGATGAGCCCCTGCTTCTTCAGACCTTCAATCAGCTCATCGGTAGTGATGGCATTGGTCTTGTGCTCCTGCGGCTTGCCATCGACAATCATCGTGACCGGCTTGGCAGAGCGGTAGACCAGCTTGCCGCCGTCCGTGAGGTCGCCCTGACGCTGAACCAGGTCTCCGCCGGTGGTTTCGACACCAGCCTTCTCTAGAATGGCCTTGTCATCCTTGGACCAGGTTGCAATTTGCTCGACCTTGCCGTCAATTTCGACGGTGATGGTGTCGTAGTTGGATGCCGCGACAGTGCCACCCAGAGCAACAGCAGCGACCAGACCGCCAGCAGCGATCTTGGACGAAGTGGAGACTCCGTCGTTAGCACGATTGAGATGACGCTTCTTCGCAGCACTCACGGGGTTCGTCACAGCCTTTCGGAGGATGGGCAGCTATCAGATGAAAGAAATACAGTTTGTAACAGTACGGTAAAGATTCAGTGTTGTCTAAAATATATCGATAAAAGTGACGGGAAATACAACAAACCGCCCCGGCTGCATTTCCACAGCTCAGGGCGGCAATACGCCGGCACGTGCTTAAATGCCGTACACCCGACGTGCGTTATCCGTCAAAATCTGCGCCATCTCCTCCGCCCCGATTTCTCGGGCCGCAGCCATCGCACGCGCCTGATGACCGATAAAAGTTGACTCATTGCGCGCACCTCGGAACGGCTCCGCGGTCATGTACGGAGCATCGGTTTCCACCAGCAGCTGCTCCGCCGGCGCCTCAGCCACAGCCTGCCGCAGGTAATCATTGCGTTTGAAGGTCACGTTTCCGGTAAAGCTCAGTAGGTAACCGCGCGCAATGGCCTCGCGGGCAACCTCAATGGGCGAGGAGAAGCAGTGCAAAATGACCGTATTGTCATAGCCGTCCAACGCCGCCATCAGATCTTTATCGGCATCGCGGTTATGAATCATCAACGGCTTGCCGACGGTTGCTGCGAGCTCCATATGCCACTGCAACGCAGCCAGCTGTTCGCTCTTCGACGCGCAGCCGTCGAGAGAATCCAGCCAGTACCAATCCAATCCCGTCTCCCCCACTGCCACAACCCTGGGGTCGGCAGCCATTTCGGTTAGACGGGCCTTGGCGTCGTCGTCAAGCTCGTGTGCGCGCGTCGGATGGATGGCGGCGGCGGCCCAGACGTTGGGGTGCGCGTGTGCGGCGGTAAAGGCCAGTTCGGTTTCCGGCATGCCATCGCCGACCGTGCAAACTCCGACGACGCCCGCTGCGGCGGCACGGTCCATGAGAACCGCAATCTCCTCCGGAGTTTGCGCCCCGCAGGACGCGAGATGCGTGTGGGCGTCAAACAGCGGAGTGAGATACTCCGCGGGTTCTGCAATTTTGCGTTTGCGCTTTCCCATTCTTCTACTGCGCCCCCTACTTCACCTGTGCCCACTCAGGGCCGTGCTCAGCCAGCTCAGAGTCGAGCTTGGAGAAAATCGGCTTCGGCTTGACAAGCTGCGTACCCGGCTCAATGTCGAAGCGATGCCAGGCGGCCTTCTGATTGACGTAGTCACCAGTGATGATTGGGTAGCTCCTGCCCTCTGCCGGCAGGTCTGCGCCGACCGGTTCGACCGGCATGTCGTCCTCGACTTCCTGGACTTCCGGCATTGCGGCCCAGATGCCCTCGCCGCCCAGGGTCTCGAAGACCTTCTGCGCGCTTTCCGGCAGGTACGGGGTCAGCAGGACATTGGCGTCGCTGACTACCTGCAGCGCTGTCCACAACACAGTGGCGAGACGCTCACGCTGGGACTCGTCCTTCGCCAGCTTCCACGGCTCCTGCGCCGCAATGTAGGCGTTCGCCTCTCCGACCAGGTGCATGGCGGCGGTGATACCGGCGCGGAAACGGGACAGTGCGAGTGCGTCGCCGACCTCGGCGAAAGAGCGCTCAGCCAAGTCGAGCAGTTCACGGTCAGCGTCGGTGAGCTCGCCCGGAGTTGGCACCTCACCGAAGTTCTTGAAAGCCATGGACACGGTGCGGTTGACCAGGTTGCCCCAGGAGTTGGCCAGCTCGTTATTCACGCGGCGGACGAACTCATCCCAGGTGAAGTCGGTGTCCTGGTTTTCCGGACCAGCCATGGCGATGAAGTAGCGCAGCGGATCCGGACCGAACTCCGCCAGGAAGTCCTTCACATAGATGACAACGCCCTTGGAAGAGGAGAACTTCGAGCCCGACATGGTCAGGTACTCCGAGGAGACGACCTCCGTCGGCAGGTTCAACTCACCGAGCTCCCCGACCTCGCCCCCGCGGGAGCCCTCGCCACGGTAGCCCAGCAGCTCAGCCGGCCAAATCTGGGAGTGGAAGGTGATGTTGTCCTTGCCCATGAAATAGTAGGACAGCGCCTCCGGGTCATTCCACCACTTGCGCCACGCTTCCGGGTCACCAATGCGCCAGGCCCACTCGATGGAAGCGGATAGGTAACCGACGACGGCGTCGAACCAAACGTAGAGTTTCTTCGTCCCGTTTTCCGACCAGCCCTCCAGCGGAATCGGCACACCCCAGTCAATATCACGGCTCATTGCACGCGGACGGATGTCCTTCAGGATGTTCAGGGAGAACTTCAGCACGTTCGGGCGCCAGTCCTTGCGCTCCTGCAGCCACTCGGTCAAGGCCTCTGCCAGAGCCGGCAGGTCTAGCAGGAAGTGCTCAGTTTCAACGAACTTCGGGGGCTCGCCGTTGATTTTCGACACCGGATCAATCAGATCGGCCGGGTCAAGCTGGTTACCGCAGTTGTCGCACTGGTCGCCGCGGGCACCGGAAGCGCCACAAATTGGGCAGGTACCTTCGATGTAACGGTCCGGCAGGGTGCGACCGGTCGACGGGGAAATCGCACCCATCGTGGTCTGCTTGACCATATAGCCGTTTTCGTAGAGCCCACGGAAGAGCTCCTGGACAACGGCGTAGTGGTTGCGCGTGGTTGTGCGCGTAAACAGGTCGTAGGAAAGCCCCAGACCCGCGAGGTCCTGCACAATCTGGCGGTTGTAACGGTCGGCCAATTCCTGGACAGAAACGCCTTCCTTCTCCGCCTGCACAAGCAGTGGCGTGCCATGCTCATCAGTACCGGAGACCATCAGCACGTCATTGCCAATCATTCGCTGGTAGCGAGCGAAAACGTCCGAGGGGACACCGAAACCTGCAACATGGCCGATATGTCGCGGACCGTTAGCGTACGGCCACGCAACTGCTGTGAAAATGCGAGACATATCTAACAGGGTAATAGATGACCTACCATCACGATGAACTGTGCCCTCATGAAGTCTTCCAAGAACTGTCCCTTAGCGTCATCGCGCGCTCGCGCAGTCACTACGCTTATGTCCTATGTCCACTCGGTCCACCTCCTCCGACTCGGCCGCTGACTTCACTTCGCGCGCGACCACTGCGCTAGCTCGTCTTATCGCCGCCGGTCATCGCCCCGCCGCACTCGTCGGCTCCTGGTTCGGTTATCGCGCGGTTCTCGCCGCTAACGTCGAGCTCACCGCCTGCGATTCGACAGCGCTTTTCACCAGCCCCGACCCCAATGCGTGGCTATTTGGGTTCCGCCCCTACTCCGGCACCAGCGCGCATGGGATCGCTGCCTGCGTCGCATTGCTTGCCGACGACGGCACGTGGCATTTCGACGGCCCCGGCACCGGTGACCCCTCAAATCCGGATTTCCAAGCCCTTCAGGAGACCATCAAATACTCGCACGAAAACACGCGTGACGACGCGCTCCCCGCGGCCACACCACTGGAGTGGGATCAGGGCGACCGAGAACGCCACCAGCTTGCAGTGGAGAACTGTAAGGAAGCAATTGCCGCGGGCGAGGTGTACCAAACCTGCATCTCTACACGCTTTCACGCGGAGCTGAATGCGGGATCGGGCACGAACGTCGATGTGGACAATGCTGCACTAGCCCACGCCGGCGCGTGGTTTTCCTCCCGCGTGGCGCGGTATCAGCCGGCTCGAGCGGCATTCTTGCCCGGCAACCTCGATGCTGGAATTCCAATTCTGGCCTCGCTGAGTCCTGAGGAGTTCCTCATCCGCGCTGGCACAAGCGTGACTGAAACTCCTATCAAAGGCACGATTCCCGCTGACCGGCCCCCGCATGAGCTGTTGCGCAGCGATAAGGATGTCGCCGAGAACATCATGATTGTCGACCTGGTGCGCCACGACCTCGGCCAGGTGGCCAAAACTGGCACTGTGAAGGTCACGGATCTGCTCAGTGTGCGTCCGGCACCGGGCGTGTGGCACCTGTTTTCCACAGTTTCCGCGGAACTTCCCGATCAGCTCAGCCACGCTGAGCTGATCGATGCCTGCTTCCCACCGGCCTCAGTCACCGGTACACCGAAGCTGCGAGCAATTGAGCTTCTGCGCGAGTGGGAACCCGAGCCCCGTGGCGCTCACTGTGGCGCGATTGGTGCGGCCCACGGGGATGCACTTGAGCTCAATGTCGCCATTCGTACCGCTGAGTATGCAAAAGACCCGAACTCGGGGAGAGTTCGGGTCGAAGCTGGCATCGGCGGTGGCATCACCATCGGGTCTACGCCCGAGGGCGAATGGGCCGAGATTGAGGCCAAGGCCGCACCGCTGCTGTTGGAAAGCTAGTTGCGCAATTTACGAGCACGGCGGCGTTCGCGCTGTTCGGCCGCTTCCGCCAAGCGGCGCTCGCGAGCCATGCGCAGGGCAAACTGACGCTGTTCCTTGTCATCGAGGTACATCGGATCGTCGGAAAGCCCCTTAACCAGCGCCACCATCAGCGCCAAGATAACAATGACGAACGGGCTTGCCGCCAAAATGGTGATGTTCTGCAGGTTGGACAGGGCATCGCTGCCGCCGGTGACCAATAGGACAATCGCAATCAGAGCGGTGAAAATACCCCACATAGCAGTGACCGTGCGCGATGCTGTGAGTCGACCGAACTGGCTCATGGTGCCCATCACCGTGGAGGCGGAGTCCGCCGAGGTAATGAAGAAGGTAGCCAGCAGAACCATTGCGATGACGGAAGTAATCGCACCACCCGGCATGGAATCCAGCAGGTTAAACAGCTGACTCTCGGCCGAACCGTCACCGTAGATGGACGCGCCCTCCTGCTCGCGGGTAATGGCGGTGCCACCAAAGATGGAGAACCATACCGCAGAGACAATCGACGGAACTGCGACGACGGTGAAGACGAACTCACGGATAGTACGGCCGCGAGAAATGCGCGCGATGAACATACCGACAAACGGCGACCAGGAGATCCACCAGGCCCAGTAGAAAATTGTCCAGGACGACAGCCATTCGCCGGCGGTACCGTCAGCGGAAGCGCTGGAGCGGGCGGCCATCTCAAAGAAGGAATTCAGGTAGCTACCAATAGAAGTCGGAATCAGGTTCAGAATCACCACGGTAGGGCCGAGGACCAACACCAGCAGGGCCAGCAGGCCAGCGGCAATCATGTTGAAGTTCGAGATGTACTGAATGCCCTTGCCCACACCCGACAGCGCAGAAGCCAAGAAGGCACAACCCAGAATGAGGATAAGACCAATCCACAAACTTGTGCCCTTGATGGCAGTGAAACCGTTGATCTCCAAACCAGCGGAAATCTGCAGCACACCAACACCGAGAGAGGCTGCCGTACCGAAGACGGTGGCAAAAATCGCAAGTGCGTCGATAAGCTTGCCCAACCATCCCTCAGCGCGACGTGCACCGATGAGCGGAATGAACGCCGCGGAGATTAGCTGCTTACGACCAAGACGGTAGGTCGAGTAAGCAATGGCGAGGCCGACGATGGCGTAGAGCGACCACGGGTGCAGAGTCCAGTGGAACATCGTCGATGCCATGGCGGTACCGACTTCCTTTGGCTGGTGACCCGGTACACCTTCGCGGTAGAAGGTCAGTGGCTCAGCAACGCCGTAGAACATCAGACCGATGCCCATACCGGCGGCGAACATCATGGCAATCCAGCTAGGTGTGGAAAACTCTGGTTTCTCGGCGTCCTTGCCCAGGCGGATGTGACCGAACTTGGAAATTGCGATGGACACAATAAAGAAGACAAAGACGGTGCTGGCCAAGATAAACAGCCAGCCGGTGTTCTCCACAACCCAGTTCAGAGAACTAGATGCAAACGTGGAGAAACTATCTGGCCACACCAGGCCCCAGACGATAATTGCCAGAATTGCGACAATGGCGGGGACGGTAACCCCGAGGTTCACGGGAGCGTGAGAATCGTCGGCCCTGACTTCGCCAACGACCGACTCCCCTACTTCTTGTTGTATTTCATGTTCTGGTGGATTCGTCATTCCTCCACCATGTCCACCATTGACCTGGGATTTCAACTTAGAATGCGGGTTTTCTCAGGTTTTCTTCATTTTTCCCAGAGTGCAAAAACTGCCACTAATGGCGTTTACCCTGTTCACTGCCGTGTGCTGGGAGATTTTCTGGCACAAAGTAACAATCACCTAACGATTTTCCTCGCGAGCAGCCAAAACCGCCTGATAGAGATCACGGTGCTTTGTCATTCCAGCCTCTGCCGCAACCTGCTTCGCGGCATCCTTCAGCCGCATGCCATCAGCCACGAGCTCCTCCACGCGGTCAACCAAGTCCTCCGTGGATACCACCGTCGCCTGCTGCCCCGCGCCCTCAATCACCACCGTAATTTCGCCGCGGACACCTTCCTCCGCCCACGCAGCCAGCTCTCCCAGCGTCGCACGGCGAGTCTCTTCAAAGCGCTTGGTCAACTCACGGCTTACCGACGCGCGCCGCTCCTCACCCAAAATCTCCGCGGCATCCGCCAACGTGTCAGCCAATCGATGCGGCGACTCAAAGAAACAACAGGCTCGCTTCTCTGTCTTCAGTGATTCCAACCAGGCCCGGCGCGCCCCCTGCTTACGAGGTGCAAAGCCATCGAAGCAGAAGTGGCCGACGCCCAACCCGCTGAGAGCCAATGCGGTAGTCACCGCGCTCGGCCCCGGTACGCAGGACACGGGCACGCCCGCGTCGTGAGCAGCCGCCACCACAGCCAGGCCAGGATCCGACACCACCGGCATCCCCGCATCGGTCACCACAATGACTTTCTGTCCCGCCTTCGCCGCCTGAATCAGCGACTCAGTGCGGCTCTCTTCGTTGTGATCGAAGTTTGAAACAAACTTCCCCTTGGGGGAAATGCCCAGCGCTGTGGCCAGGTTGCGTGCTCGCCTGGTGTCTTCCGCGGCGATGATATCGGCGTCGATAAGCGCACCGCGCAAGCGGTCGGAGGCATCGGCGATATTGCCCAGCGGCGTTGCCACCAGAGTGATGCCAGGGGCCAGCGTCATTGCCTCGCTAAGAGGCGCGTTCTCGTGCGGTTGGAAGTTCGATGCCGAATGCGTCATGATTCCATAGCTTAAACTGACATTCGTGACCGATGCCGCTTTAACCCCACCACCGGAAACCAAGCGCCGCGCGAAAAAGCGTTTCCTGCGCCCGATTCCCCCGGTGCCCTCGCTGCCGCCACTGCGGCGGTGGGACAAATGGGATACCGCCACTTTTGTGGTTCTCGGAATCGTCGCAGCGCTAACCCGTTTCATCGGGCTTGCTGCCAAGACCGACAATGGCACCCCGCTCTTCGATGAAAAGCACTATGTGCCGCAAGCATGGCAGATTCTGGAGTCCACCCGCGACCCCATCTCGTCTGGCATTGAGGACAATCCCGGCTACGGTCTGATTGTGCATCCGCCAGTGGCCAAGCAGGTCATCGCCGTGGGCGAATGGATCTTCGGTTACTCACCAATGGGCTGGCGGTTTATGTCGGCGGTGTGTGGCACGCTGGTTATCCTGCTGCTCATGGACATCGTCCGACGCATCTCTCGTGGCTCGCGGTTGGCGGTGGGTATTGCTGGTCTCTACGCGCTTGCCGACGGAGTGCTGTTTGTCTCCTCTCGGGTCGGCATGCTGGACATGATTCAGACCTTCTTCATCATCGCGGCCGCGTGGGCACTTCTCATTGACCAGGCCGATGCCCGCAAGCGCCTGGAATCCGCCACGGAGCTAGGTAGTTTCGGCCCCTATCTCAGTTATCGCTGGTGGCGACTGCTCGCCGGCATCATGCTGGGGCTTGCCACCGGGGTGAAGTGGTCCGGTCTGTACTACATGGCCGCATTCGGCCTGTGGTCCGTCTTCACGGATCTGGTGTCACGCAAGAATGCCGGTGCGGACAAGCCCGTGCTCGGCGCGCTCGCCCGCGATACCGCCCCGGCGTTGCGTGATCTGGTGGTGGTTCCGCTGGGCGTTTACTTCTTAAGTTGGCGTTCCTGGTTCGCCGAAGAAACGTCGGTCTATCGCCATGTCTCGCCCGAAGACCGCGATACGGGACTCCCCGGCACCGACTGGCTTCCCGAGGCCCTGCAGAACTACCTGCACTACCAAAACAGCGTGCTGAAGTTCCACGCCGAGCTGACCACCTCTAATGGCCACAAACACCCTTGGGAGTCCAAGCCTTGGGAGTGGCTGGTGAGTTGGCGGCCAATGCTCTACTACTCCACCGAAACCACCTGCAGTGACGGCCAGGAGTGCAAGGGCTGGATGATGCTCTTTGGCACCCCACCCATCTGGTGGTTGCTGGTCCCCGTGGTCCTGTGGGCCACATGGCGTTGGCTCGGCCGCCGCGACGGCCGCTACGCGCTGCCAGTCATCGGTTTCCTCGCCTCGTGGCTGCCGTGGGTCATCGGCTACGACCGGCAGATGTACTTTTTCTACGCCACCGCGCTGATTCCATTCGTACTCATCGCCTTTGCTCTGCTTGCCGACGATCTCTCACACTGGCGGCCCCGCGATAAGCCGGTGGGGTTAGTAATCGTTGGCGCACACGCCGCACTAGTGGTGGCCGCGTTTGTGTTCTGGCTGCCGATTTTGACCGGCTACCCGCTGCCTCTCAACCACTTCGATTGGCGGTTCTGGTTGCCGTCCTGGAGCTAGTCCCGCTGTGGCGGCACGCCTGTGACCGGCAACCCGGAGGCGGCTCGCCATGCCTGTGCGATTGCCGTCGGCGTATAACCGCCCAGCCACACAACGGCCAGTGTCAAAGCGGAGACAAACATCAAGGCCAGGCCAGCAATCTCAGATGCTCCCTGGGCGCCGATGAGAATGTCACGAATACCAAAACCAATGCTGAACGTGGCGACGGCACCGTAGACCGGCGCCATGCCCATGGCAGCGCGTGGCCGCCAGGCAGCCCAGAACAATCCCACTGCCAATGCAAGCCGAATTGCCGCAAGCTGGATGGCAAGGCGTGCTCCGAGCTCCATTGGGTCAACAGTGGCAGTGGAACCGTCGATAGGCGCTTCCGTGCTTGTCGCGATTCCTGCACCGCCCTGCGGCTGCGTCGAGGAAAGTCCGAGCGTCATCATGCCGGAGGCGTCGACCAGTGTCGCAATCCCCCAGACCGCCCAGCAAAGGCCCAGTGCAATGAGCACCCCGCGGGCGGTGCCGGCCATGAGCAGCCATGCGCGCTCACGCCGGCGGCGCTCCGGTTCGATGGAGACCAAAATGCGCTCCGAGAGATCATCCGTGGAAATCTCCGGCATACCATCGGCAGGCCCAACCGTAAGGGCGCGGTTCAGCCGCACCGCTCGCTCATACCAAGCTCGGCACTCCTCACAGGCCCCAAGATGGGCATCGATGACTTCATCGGCAATGCTTGCCTGCTCGCCATCGAGACGAGCTGACAATGCTGCGCGAATTTCCTCGCACTCCACGGGGGATCTCCACCGCCTTTAACTCTTAAGGGGGTTGTACCTAATGAGGTCTTATCTGATGAGGTCTTACCTGATGAACTGCCTGTCCAAACTGAAACGGCCGGCCCCGAATACGAAAATCATCACCAGCCCACCGATGAGTGACATCACAAGCTCTGCACCGTTGTCGCGGATAAACAGGCCATTGCCCAAGTGCATCGACCACCAGGCACCAATCATCTCAATGATGAAGACCATCGCCACCGTCGGGGCCAAGAGTCCCAGAATCAGCAACGCGCCACCGACCAGTTCGACTAGAGCGACAACCCAGACCGTCAAGTGCGCCTGCGGGATATTCGCGGCGACAAAGTAACCGGTCATCTTGTCGATACCGGTGATGAAAATCTTGTCCCAGCCATGGCAGATGAAGATAATTCCGAGTATCAGGCGGAGAATCACGAGCGCGATGTCGCGCATTACCGGTCGATCCATGAGGGACATGCTACCCGACGGCACGGTCAAAACACGGTAGCACTGCGGCTGCGAGAGGCCAGCGACTTAAACATGCAAAAAGGCTTCTCCCAACCCCTCGGGAGAAGCCTTCCGCCAAACACACCCGGTGTGTCATGTCTTAGGTAGTGACATCGTAACAGGCCGAGTTTCTAACAAAAAATCGCGCTGACGTGCTCAGACAACTTTAAGGTTGTTCTACGGCTCAGCTCACAGGACTAGCTCACACGAGCCTGTGGCATTTCGTCATAATCGTCGTCATCAAAGCGGTAGTCAGTGTAGGCCAGATCTGCGAAATCCGGGTCCTCATCATCAAGCTCGACCACTACCGCGCCCGGACGGCGCAGACGCTGTGGAATTCCCAGCTCATCATCCTCGCGGTTACGCACGCCGAGGCGGGCCATCTTCATACGGCGAATTCGGCGAGCCCGCAGTTCCTGCTCTGCACGCACGGTGCGGCGCAGGTTGACCAGATACAGGGTCATCAAGCCGACACCGACCAGTGGAATCCACCAGGTCCAACCACCGGCGAAAGCAGCGATGATGACCGTGACCGCGATGAACGCTGCCAGCCCAGCAACCGAACGGCGGCGGCGGGCAAAGCGAGTCTCAGCGTACTGGGCATCCGAAATCGGATCGAACCCACCACGACCACGGCGCTTCTCAGCGAACGCGTAATCATCTTCGGTCAAGGTGTCATCGACAGCAATTGCGTCATCGTTGGACTCGACACTGTGGTCGCTGTCGTCCTCGACGGTCTCGTCGGGTTCCGCCTGCTCGTCTACGGTGTCTGCTGCCTCTTCAGTCTCAGAGAGAGCCTCAGCGTCCGCGTGCTCAGCGTCAGCCGCGGCACCGGAATCAGCGTCAGATTCAACGGCATCTTCGAACATCAAGTCATCGGCGTCGACAAACTGACGGCGAACGTCAACGCTCACATCGGAAGAGGACTCATCTGCACGAACCACGTCACCTTCGGCGGAGGCCACGGCGGAGTCAGATTCAGCATCCTCGTCATTAACGACAGCCTGCAGCGACTGGTCTGCAGACTCATCATCGGACACGTCCATGTCAGAGCGGTCAGAAGACTCAGCAGTGGCTTCCTCGGTAGCGGAATCATCCGCCTGCGGGGTCTCCTCCTCTGCATCTGCCGCTTCCAGCTCGTAGACGATATCGCCGTCAACGACGGCCGGGTCGGCCGCCTCGTCCACGGTGTCGTCGATAAGCACGTCGCTGACATCGAAGTCATCGTCGACCTGCGCGTCAACGGTTTCGAGAGAATCGTCGACTTCTTCGGCCACGCGCACGTCCGACTCCTTAAAAGACGGACGGCGGCGCGTCGTGGCCAACTCCTCGCCACCACGATGCAGCACGCGGGTCTTACCTAGCGCATCGGAGGTACGACGAATCGGCTTGCGCGTATTGACCACCAGCGGGGCCAGCACAAACAGCCACAGTACAACGATGAGTATCAGCAACAGTGAAGTTGACATATTTTGTGTCTCCTTGCGATTTCGCCCGGGGTTTCGCCGTCTCTCCCCGGCCCAAATACGCCACCCACATGCCCTTCCACAGAGGCATTTGCGAAGGCAGTCAGCGTATCTAGAGCGAATTCGCCCAATAGTAGAGTTGTCATCACCCTATCGGCGTGTGTTACTCAGACTACTCAGGCGCGCCGTTGCGGTGGGTATTTCTCCGCCTCTTCATATTGCGCACGACCACTCGCCACGATGAGGTCCACTGCACTGTCCTCGCCCACCCGTGCATAGGTCAGATGATCGCGCCACGCGCCATCCATATGGAAGGCTTCCCGCGCCACGCCTTCGTACTCGAACCCACAGTTTTCCAGCACGCGTATCGACGGGACATTGCTGTCCAACACAGTCGCTTCAATTCGGTGGACGCCAACTTTCTTGGCATAATCCGACGCCAACGCCACTGCAGCAGTGGCGACCCCTCCACATGTAAAGCCGCTGCCGACCCAATAGCCAATCCAGGCGTGAGCGACGGGGAAAGGCGTAATACCGCCGAGTGTGAGCATGCCGGCGAACTGGCCGTCTACCTCAATGGTGGAGACAATCATGTCTCCCGCAGCCTCTGAACGACGCCAACTGCGCAGGTTACGGCGGAAAACAGAAGCCCTGTGGGCGTTATCCCAGTCGTCCTCGAGGGTTGGCTCCACGGGGCGCAAAATGGGCTCGTCGCGCAGCCGCAGTGCCCGCCATGCAGAGGCATCAGAGCGCTCTGGCACACGCAGGCGGACTCGGCCGCCACTGGTTACTAGACGAGAAGTACGCACAGCAACAATACTCGCGGTAGTGGAGTGAGGTTAGGCCTGGCGCGCCATGAACAGCACGTCAACTACATCTCCCGGACGCACGTGCAGCACGTCTTCCGGAATCACGATGAGGCTGTTGGCTTCCGACATACCGGCCAAAAGGTGGGCTTGCGCACCGCCGGAACCTCCCAGCGGCTGCACCATGTATTCGCCGGTCTCGCGGTCACGCATGAGCTGGCCACGGATGTAGCCACGGCGCTTCTCCGCCGACTCGATCGGGCCGACAGCACGAGCGGTGACAGCGCGGCGGCGGGGATTGCGCTTCCCCAACGCCAGTCGGATGAGGGGACGAACCATGACCTCAAAAACGACCAATGCGCCGACCGGATTCGACGGCAGGAGGAACGTTGGAATCTTGTCATCTCCCAGCAGACCAAAGCCCTGGACTGAACCAGGATGCATAGCGATGCGGGAAACATCAACCTCGCCCAATTCAGCCAGCACACGGCGAATCTGCTCACCCGCGGCACCGCCGACAGCCCCCGTGATGACCAAGAGCTCACTGCGAATGAGCTGGCCTTCGATGATTTCCCGGATGCGGCGGGGCTCACCGGTGGCAATACCCACTCGGTGTACCTCAGCCCCAGCATCGCGGCCGGCTGCAGCCAGCGCGTAGGAGTTGACGTCGTAGACCTGACCGAGCCCCGGTGTGCGGTCAACATCGACCAACTCATTACCAATGGAAATCACGGACATACGTGGCTTGGGGTGCACCAAAACCTTCGAACGCCCCACCGCTGCCAGCAATCCAACCTGTGACGGCGAAATCACCGAGTCCAAGGACACCGCCACGTCACCCGGCTGCACGTCGTCACCGACCTTGCGCACAAAGTCACCGGAGTAGACCGGATGGAGAACATTAACTCGACGGCCACCGCGGTCGGTCCAGTTTAGGGGCACGACGGCGTCGGCAAGCGATGGCAGCGGCGCACCAGTTTGTACGCGCACGGCCTGCTTCGGCTGTAGCCGCATCGGGTGATGCGAACCCGCTGTCACCTCACCGACAACAGGTAGCTCAACCTCGCGAAAATCAACATCACTCTGACGCGCATCCGGAGGTAAAGAACCAGATTCGCCGACGATATCGACAGCGCGCACCGCATAACCATCGATTGCTGACTGCACGAATCCCGGTAACGGCTGCTCAGCGATGACATCCTCAGCGCACAGCATGCCGAGGGATTCCGAAATAGCAACGCGCACAGGATCAGGCATCACAGCGTGTGCGGTGATTGCCGCCAACTGTTCTTCCACAGAACGCATGTTTTACCTTCCTCGACACCAACCCGCGGTGCGCTTTATGGCTATTCAGCTTTTCAGTACAAGCCTCTATAAAAAGGCTTTAAGCCTGTTCATCCTGCGCCAGACGCTGCTGCATGTAGTCGCGCAGCCCCTCGCCGTAGTCCGGATGCCTGAGTCCAAAGTCTACGCAAGCACGAATGAAGCCACCAGGATTTCCCAGGTCATGGCGGAACCCCTTGTGAACGACCACATGAACCGGATGCCCCTCTTGAATCAGCAGCTCAATTGCATCGGTGAGCTGGTATTCGCCGCCCTTACCGCGCGGGATGCGACGCAGCGCATCGAAGATGGCGCGATCGAGCAAGTAACGTCCGACTGCAACGAAGTTGGATGGAGCATCCGCAGGGTCCGGCTTTTCCACCATGCCCTTGACTCGCTTCACATCGTCCCAGGCATCAGCGTCGGCCGCGTCAGCACCGAGCTCACCAGACTCCGCCGGGGTGGCGTCCTCAATATCGAAGACACCGTAGTTGTAGACCTCTTCATGAGGAATTTCCAGCGCACACAGCACCGAACCACCAAAGCGCTCGCGCACTTCCGTCATCCGATCCATCACGCCCACTGGGAGCACGAGATCGTCGGGAAGCATGACAGCAACGCTGTCCTCATCGTCTTCGAGCAGCGGCTCTGCGACCAGCACCGCATGCCCCAGGCCCAGCGGTCGATCCTGGACAACGGATTCGACGCGGATAACCTCGGTGGCGCGGCGTACCTTCGCTGCAATTTTGTCCTTGCCGCGCTCGGCGAGAGTCTGCTCAAGGTCCGGGCGCGGGTCGAAGTGCCCAAGCACGCCATCCTTACTCGGCGCTGTGACAATAGCCAGGCGTTGCGCACCCGTGGCGGCGGCCTCTTCAGCAATCATCTCGATGCCCGGCGTATCAACTACGGGCAGCAATTCTTTCGGCACTGTCTTGGTGGCAGGCAAGAATCGCGTACCCATGCCCGCGGCAGGAACGATGACAGTTCGAACCGGAGTAGTCATGTCCGAACCAGACTCTTTAGACGATGAGACCATAATGGCAACGATACCTATATAACTTCCATTTGCTCGGAGGCTGACCCCGCTTTTTCAACGCATTAATCAGAAATTTTCTCCTGCGCTGACGACAGAGGTCGCTCCCCTACCTGACAGAGTAGGTTTGCAGGTATGGCTCCGCTTCCCGAAACCACGTCTGATTTCAAAGCCCGCACACGGCACGAGGTACTCGCCGCACGCGCCGCCAAGGGGCAGCGTGAGCGCATGCTTGACGACGAAGCACTGGTACAGCGGTTGCAAGAATGGTTATCCAATACCGTCGGCGACCTCGCAAAACCCATCATTGCCGCCTATGTCCCCGCTGGCGACGAACCCGGCGCAAGCGTTTCTAGTTCGACTGGTGGTGAGCCCGGCCAGGGCTTTGTGGAAGCTCTGGCCAACGCGGTTCCCGGAGCACGAATTCTGCTTCCCGTCTGCCCGCCCGGTCCACCACAACCGCTGCACTGGGGTTACTACAACGGCAGCTTCCACAAGGGCCGATTTGGACTCTTAGAACCTGTTTCGGTGGAAGACTCTGCTGGCCCAGCTGAGCTGGGTGTTGCCGACGCCATTATCCTGCCGGCAGTTGCGGCCGACCCCGCAACCGGGATGCGGTTAGGGCGTGGCGCTGGTTACTACGATCGCAGCTTGGTTTTCGCTCGACGCGACGACGATACGGATGGAGCGAGAACTGCGGTCATCGCTGTTGCGGTTTTCGACACCGAATTGCGCACGGAGCTTGCCTACGATGAGCACGACATTCCTGCCGATTATGTGATCACGCCAGCGGGGATTTCACAGATTTAATGGAACCGATTCCGGGATTTTCGCGCCTAACTTAATATGAGCCCAAAATATTCGTCCCGGTTTCCGCGTCCATTCCGAAAGCTCCGCCCCACAACTATTCGGCGGATGGTTGCCCTCACTGTTTTCCTATGCGCAGTCGGCCTGGCGGCGGTGGAGTCATTGACACCCCGCAGCGGCCATATTCGGGTAGTGGTTAGCGCCAAATCCATTGCGGCTGGCGCATCGGTGGCAGAACAAGATGTGGCTTTCAAGGACATTCCCCGGGAGCTCGTTCCCGGTGGAGCCGTAACGGACATCGCCTCTGTGCGGGGACGCACCCTGGCCACCGGCATGTCACCGAGAGAGATAATTACAGAGCAGCGAATGGTCGGCCCGTCACTTGCCAAGTCGCTGACGGGGACGTCGGAAAGCAAAATTATTGCCATCACGTTGACTGATGCGGGCATTGTGTCCGCTCTTCGCACTGGTGACAGCGTGGATATTGTGTCGACAGCGGATGAGCGCGGGGTGGCGGCGCCGCTTGCACACGGGGCAAGGGTGGTCAACATCGTCGACGATGAGGTGGTCTTGGTCGCTCTGCCCACCGGCGCCGCGGAGGTGGTGGCTGCGACATCGCTAGCATCTCCGCTCACACTGTTACTCGCGGGTTAGTGACCAAAATCTCACTGGTTCAAAGATTCTATGGTCCTGAACAGTGTTTTTCGCAGAAAGTTGACTTGTCCCACAACTTAGTGCGGGGATACAATGGCCAGGCAATTCAAAACTACGATTAGAGCGAAGAAGAGTGGCACTGCCAGATATCGCACTGCCCCGTTTCTCAAAATCGTATGGGCCTGCCATGAGCAACGCGATGACTCACAGGTCTCGTTTGGTTTGTTCCGTTTCTACAGAAGGAAATTTCCTATGTTTAAGGGCTTTAAAGAGTTCATCATGCGCGGCAACGTCATCGACCTGGCGGTCGGTGTTGTCATCGGTGCTGCGTTCACCGCAATCGTCACTGCTTTCACCGACAGCCTGCTCGAGCCGCTGCTGAACACCATCGGTGGCGCTGAGGTCACTGGCCTTGGCTTCGAAATCATCAGCGGCAACCCGTCGACCTACCTTGACTTCGCAGCTGTCATCACCGCAGTCATCAACTTCCTGCTGGTCGCAGCGGTTGTCTACTTCGTCATCGTTGCTCCGATGAACAAGTTCAACGAGATGCGTGAGGCTCGTCTGGAGACCTCCGCTGAACCGGAGGTCACCGAGGCTGACCTGCTGACTGAGATTCGTGACCTGCTGGCAGAGCAGAACGGCAAGCCGAAGACGGAGCTGAACTAGCCTCTAGCTGCTAGTTGCGAGCTTCCGATAAGAAGCTAACTAACGCTTTTTACACAGCGCTCATCCCCAATGGGGTGGGCGCTGTTTTGTCCAGTAGTCCGCATCAAAATCACGAGCATCCTCCGGGGATTCATCGTGATAGTGCACTGTGCGCGCAGTTTTCGCACTGCGTGACTGGGCAAAGTTTTTCGCCGGTGCACCTGCGCGACGACGCTGCCTACGGCTGCCACTGCGCGGCGCGGCTTGCTCAGGCTGATTGGGCTGATTGGGATGTTTGGCGTCGCCCATTCCTAGACGCTCCAGCGGCAGAGGTCATCAAGCACATGTGAGACCAGCGGGAGAATTGTCGCCATGCCATCGCGCACTGCTGCGCGAGACTCCGCGAGATTGACAATCACTGTCTGACCGGACACACCGGCCAAACCGCGGGACAGCCCCGCATCCAAGGCGCCAGCTCCCATACCGGAGTTACGAATAGCCTGCTCGATGCCCTGCAGCCGCACATCGAGAACCTTGCGAGTGGCATCCGGAGTCTTCGCACGAGGACCAACTCCAACACCGCCCACCGTGACGACCAAATCTGCGCCACCGACAACAGCGGTATCTAGAGCCTTCCGGATCTCACGCTTGACTGCACCAGTGCTGACCACGGCATCGACCGAGTAGCCGTCTTCTTCCAACAGCTCAACCATGAGCGAAGCCGCACCATCCGGGTTCTCGAAATGGTCCCCCACGAGGACAACGAACGCATTTCGGACCTGGCCGTCGTCGTTGATAAGACGCTCCATCTCAGCGAGGTTGACGTCACTTGGCTCAGTACTCACGGTTTCGCTCATCTGCTCTATCTCGCTTTCTCCCACAGCTTTTCACTCGAAGTTTCACTCGAAAACTCTTCTACAGATGGTGAGGTACTCACTCCACCACGCTGCCTATCAATCCTGGGCTTCTGCCAAGGTGACATCGACCGTTCGCTCGTTGCCGCCTCGCTCATCTGTAACTGTAAGTGTGACAGAATCCCCGATCCGATGCGACCGAATAGCCGCAATTAGTGCAACGCCGTTGTCAAGTGTGCGGTCATCAACCTTGGTAATCAGGTCACCATCTTTCAGACCCGCCTTATCAGCTGGGCCACCTGGCGTTACTTCTCGCACCAGTGCACCACGTGCAATCGGACGCGAATCGATCTGGGCACCAATGACAGGCATCCGCGCCTTGCCGGAATCGATCAGGTCTTCCGCTATGCGACGAGCCTGATTAACCGGAATTGCGAAACCAAGGCCAATGCTGCCCGCCTGTTCCGATGCCTCACTGTTAGAGGCAATCACGCTGGGCACACCGATGAGGTTGCCTTCCATGTCCACTAGCGCTCCGCCGGAGTTACCCGGATTAATCGCCGCATCGGTCTGGATTGCATCAATGACCGAGGACTGACCGTCTTCACCAGCGGCGGTCACCGGACGGTTCTTAGCGGAGACAATGCCCTGCGTAACAGTGGAGGTCAGTCCCAGTGGCGAACCAACGGCCACCACTTCCTGGCCAACCTGAACCTGCGAGGAGTTGCCCAGCGAGATTGGGCGCAGCCCGTTAACACCTTCAATTCGAATAACGGCAATATCCGTAGCCGCATCCCCTGCAACCAGAGTTGCCGGGTGCGTGGTGCCGTCGGAAAGCAGGACTTCCATATGTGCGTCCGGACCCGCGCCTGCGACGACGTGATTATTCGTCAGCACCAGACCGTCGGACGACAGAATGGAACCTGACCCCGACGCCGTGCCCCGCTCCGAGGCAGTGGTGATGGACACGACACTGGGAAGGACCTTCTGCGCGACCTTCTCCACGGACCCCTCAGCTGCTGCTACCTGACGGGTTTCCGCAGGCTTATCCAGCGCGTTATCCGCGGGGGCCGACGACTGCGAGTTGTGAACTACCCATGCGCCGACACCGCCACCGATACCGGCCGAGCACAGCATCAGGGCAGCGACTGCCAGCGCCCCCATGCCCTTAGCCCCCTGGGCACCCTTGGTCTTCTGCTGATTGGCCGCAACGTCCCACTCTGAACCGCCTCCGTAAGCGCCGTTCGGCTGAGACGGGATGGTGTTGTAGTGGGAATTCTCCCAGCCGCGCTCATTGACAGAAAACTGGTTTGTCTCACCAGCATCCCCCATGGCACGGTTCTCGCTGAAGTTGTGAGATTGCGAGGAGTAGTGTCCCCGCTCATCTCCCCGCGAGGAATCGTTGAAAGAGTTGCTCATACGTAATACCTTGCACTGTCTGTCTAACAATTGGCTGAGAGCAGTCTGCGGTCTCGCCGATAATTCCCCGAATGAAACACCGAATCCCCGCCACACGCTTCCTTAAAAGGCCGCGCGCAGCGGGGATTACATCAGCTTTGACGTGGGGTTATGCGTTTCTAGCTAGGCTCTTGAGCTGAATCGGAGTCGTCACCTTTTCCGCTGTGCGGACTGCCCGGCAGCGTTACTCGCATCAAGGCACCGCCATCATCGGACTCATCGGCAGTAATCGTACCCCCGTGGCGGACGATGACCGACTTCACAATGGCCAAGCCCAGGCCGGATCCAGGCATCGACCGCGACTGAATGGAACGGTAGAAACGCTCGAAGACCTTGTCTCGATCTTCCTTCGGGATACCTGGCCCCGAGTCCGCCACCGTGAATTCAGCAACAACCTCGCTGAGCGGCGTCAGACGAACCCGCACGGTGCCATTTTCTGGCGACCACTTTGCAGCATTGTCCATCAAGTTCAAAACTGCGCGACCAAGACCCGCCGAATCCCCGTAGACATACCACGGAGCTGTCTGCACATCGAAGGTAATATCCGGACGACGACGCTCAACACGCGCCAGCGACGTGGAAATGATTTCGTCGACATCGACATGCTCAATAACCTGTTGCGGGCCATCTTCGCGTGCCAGATCAACCAAGTCACCGACCAACGTCGACAACTCTTCCAGCTGTGCGATGACGTCAGCTTCCAGATCCGCGCGATCCTCATCCGAGATTGCCGCTCCCGAACGGGAGGCCATCATCAGCAGTTCAATATTTGTGCGTAACGACGTCAGCGGAGTCTTCAACTCATGACCAGCATCTGCAACCAGCTCCGCCTGCTTAATGCGCGACGCTTGAAGTGCAGCCAACATCTCATTGAAGCTGCGGGTAAAGCGCGCAAGCTCATCATCGCCCTCCACAGGGATTGGGCGCAGCTCGTCGGTTTCCGTCACTCGCTCCGCAGCAATGCGCAGCCGAGTGACCGGGCGCAGACCCGTTGTTGCCACCGTAATACCTGATCCGATTGCGAAGAGGATTCCGATAGCAGAGATACTCAGCAGCACTGCACTGAGCGCTTTCAAGACCGACTGCGTCGAGCTCAGATCCTGAGAAAGGATCAGCGTCGCACCGTCTTCGGAGCGGACGGCGTATACACGACGGCCGTTGTACTCATCGGTGCGAATCGATTCCTGTCGATTCCCCCGCAACACCGCAAGTTCGGGGCCACCAATAGAGATTGAGCCACCGCCTTTGCCCGCCACACTGCCGTGGGCAAAGTACACCGCGTCCAGATCGGGGTTCAGAATCCTGTTCGAGTCCGCTTCAAAGGAGGGGCCAATGGCAAACTCCGAAGCGTACGGTGACATCAGCAGCTTTTCCGCCTGGTTACGGAGGTTACTGTCCACCTCGCGGTATAGCGCTGCCTGCACAGTAAAAAAAGCAGCCAGCGTCATCAGCCCCACCGACATCGCCACAATGAGCGCTGTCAGAATAGTCAGCCGCCAACGCAGCGAAGGGATACGCGAGCTCCGCGGCAGGCCGGGAAGCGATTCCCCTGCCATCGTCTCAGTATTCGCGGACTTCTCTTGCTTACCGACGGTACCTTGCCCCGGATTGGCCTCCGTGGCAGAACGCTGATTTGATTGCACGCCACCGCCGGTCGAACGACGACGGCGCAACATCACGGTGCGGTCTCCCGCATCACATAACCGACACCACGAACGGTGTGAATCAGACGCGGCTCTCCCTCTGCCTCCGTCTTGCGCCGCAGGTAGCCAATGTAGACCTCCAGCGCATTGCCGGACGTCGGGAAGTCATAGCCCCAGACATCCTCCAAGATGGCGGTACGGGAGAGTACACGCCGCGGGTTGCTCATCAGCAATTCCAGCAGCGCAAATTCTGTACGAGTGAGGCTAATGCGGCGTTCACCGCGGAAGACCTCACGAGTTTCCGGGTCCAGGGAGAGATCCTCAAACTGCAGAGTTGCGGCATCCTCCATCGCAGGCACTTCCAAAGCAGAACGACGAAGTAGCGAACGGACACGAGCGAGCAGCTCTTCCAATGCGAACGGCTTGGGCAGGTAGTCATCTGCGCCGGCATCAAGACCAGCTACGCGTTCGGAGACCGAATCACGTGCAGTCAACATCATGACCGGCAGATCATCGCCTTCGCTGCGCAGCCGACGGCAAACATCCAGGCCGTCCAGCTTCGGCATCATGACATCCAAAATAGCCAAATCCGGACGATCCTTGGCAATCTTTTCCAAGGCCTCTGCGCCATCCTCGGCGAGCTCGACCGTGTAGCCATTAAAAGTCAACGATCGCCGCAACGCTTCGCGTACCGCTTGATCGTCATCAACTACCAAAATCTTCATACTGCCCATTGTGCCTTGAAAATATAAGGTGAGTGTAAATGTGACACAGATTCTTCGTGAGAGTGCTCCCATAAAACCTGGCCATAGAACTGAAAAACCTCACCCCATCGCCGAGTACAAGCGATGGGGTGAGGTTTAAAAAGCTCTTTATCAACTGTTCCTTACGCACTGAACGCACTCTGGGCGCGCGAAGCGCTTCGCGGTTCAGCGAGGAACGTTGTCAGCATCCTAAAAGATGCGCGTTAGAACTTCTCGACGTCAACCAGGCCGAGCTGAACAGCCTTGGCGATGCGACGAGGAACGTTGTAGACGCGGCCGTTTACCTTGACTTCCTGGAGAGCGACGTTGTTGCTCTTCCACTGGGAACGGCGAGCGCGGGTGTTAGCACGCGACATGCGACGCTTTGGTACTGCCATTTTCTTATTCCCCTCCTATTCTTAGTTCTTCTTCGCGCGGCGAATGCGGTTACCGTAACGGCGCTGGAACTTCTCGACGCGACCAGCGGTGTCCATGACACGCTGAGCACCGGTCCAGAACGGGTGCGACTCGCTGGTGACGTCAACGACGATCAGCGGGTACTCGTTACCGTCTTCCCACTCGACAGTGCGGTCGGAGGTGGCGGTGGAACGGGTAAGGAAAGAGTGACCCGTGCCTGCGTCCTTGAAAACCACCGGGTGGTAATCAGGATGGATGTCCTTCTTCATTAATTCTCGTTTCCCTCAGGATTGAACTTCAGGTCGCTTTCCCCCAGCTAAGAGTGAGAGAATCGTGCCTGAGTTGGGTACGAACACGACTTACAATGACACGCACCGGGCCAATATTTCTATAAACCGGCATGTGACACTCGATGGAATATTACAGGCTCGAGCCCGAAAATTAAAAAAGGGCCCTGCACTAACGCCCGTCGACAAGCACGAACTCTATGACGACACTCGAGAGTCGCACCGAGAAAACCACAGTGGAACAGCGATTAGGTTATCCCGCAACTCGTGTGTAAACTGTTCTCTCGCTGTTGTCTAGTTATTCGTTTACGCGCTCAGCGTCGAGTGTCAGTGGGCAGCGCCCCGGAAAAGGCCAGGTGGATTCCTCGGTTATTCAATAATCCGGCGTGGCGCACCAGTGATGTCGGCATTGGGCGGCAAGGAAGCAAAGGAATCCCTATGTCGGCGATTTGCCAGGTTACGGGACGCAAGCCGTCTTTCGGCAAGACCGTGTCCCACTCCCACCGGCGCACGTCGCGCCGTTGGAACCCCAACGTGCAGCGTAAGAAGTTCTACCTCGCCTCTGAGGGGCGTCACATCACTCTGAATGTGTCCCCGAAGGGTCTGAAGACCATCGACAAGTACGGTATCGAGGCTGTTGTTGCTCAGATTCGTGCACGTGGGGAGAAGATCTAAAAAATGGCACGTAATGACATTCGTCCAATCATCAAGCTGAAGTCCACTGCGGGCACCGGTTACACCTACGTGACCCGTAAGAACAAGCGCAATACCCCGGACCGTATCACCATTAAGAAGTACGATCCGGTTGTCCGCAAGCACGTCGAATTCCGCGAGGAGCGCTAATTCATGGCTAAGAAGTCCAAGATTGCCAAGAACGAGCAGCGCAAGGAAATCGTCGCTCGTTATGCAGAACGTCGCGCTGAACTGAAGCGCATCATCAAGTCCCCGCACTCCACTGACGAAGAGCGCATGGACGCACAGTACGAGCTGAACCGTCAGCCGCGTGACGCGTCCCCGATTCGCGTCCGCAACCGTGACGCTGCAGATGGTCGCCCGCGCGGCTACCTCCGCAAGTTCGGTCTGTCCCGTGTCCGCGTTCGTGAGATGGCCCACCGTGGCGAACTCCCGGGCGTCCGTAAGTCCAGCTGGTAAGTCGAGGAGCACCAATGAAGCGCAATCACTCTAACAAGAAGGCGCGGATGGAGCAGTCCCGCCGCCCGAAGAAGAACCCGCTCAAGGCCGCAGGCGTTGAGAAGGTTGATTACAAGGACATTAACCTGCTCCGCCAGTTCATCTCTGACCGTGGCAAGATTCGTTCCCGCCGCGTCACCGGTCTGACTCCGCAGCAGCAGCGCCAGGTCGCTACCGCTGTGAAGAACGCCCGCGAGATGGCACTCCTGCCGTTCACCAGCCGCTAAAGATGGCTGGTCGGCGGGAGCCGATCATTCGAACACCCGCCGAAAGGCCTTATTTACGCGCTGGCCGCATGACGATACATGCGATAACAGCGTAAAACGGACTCAGTCCTTCCCCACCGAGGGGATTGGATTGGGTCCGTTTTTTATTGTCTAAAATATGCACTTATGCCCGCTCTCACCGAAATATTCACCGGCTTTGGTTCCGTCGCAGTACTGATCATTGTTGGCTGGTTGTTTGGGCGCAGTGAGATCGTCGATAAGCGGGCATCTTTTACCCTGAACATGGTCGTGTTCTGGATCGCGATGCCGTGCATGCTCGCGCACACTCTCGCAACGGCGGATTCGGCGAGCGTCTTCGGTTCGGCGTTTGGTGTCGCGGCACTGTCGGCGCTTGGCACGGCGGCGTTCTACCGGATTTTTGTGGCGCCCATGTTCAAACAGCGCGGCGCCGATGCAGTGGTCGGCGCGATGTCGTCGAGTTACAACAACGTCGCTAATCTCGGCGTGCCGATCGCTGTCGCAGTGCTTCACGACGCTACCGCCGTCGTCCCTGCCCTTATCTTTCAGATTGCCTTCTATGCGCCCGCTTCCATGACCGTGCTGGAAATCCTCACTAACCGCGGTCATTTCCGACCGCGCAATGTCATCATGGCACCGCTGAAGAACCCTATTTTTCTGGCGGCGGTGGCGGGGCTTGCGATTAATGCGTTTGCTATCGACGTACCTCAGTTCGTAGCGCATCCAGTGGGGCTATTGGGGCAGGCCGCGGTGCCAATGGCACTTCTGGCCTTCGGTATCAGCCTGCATGGCATGCCTTTTATGGAAGCCGGCCGCTCCCCTCGTCGCGCTGTCGTGGTGGCGTCTACGCTGAAGCTTTTCCTCCACCCCGCGCTCGCTCTACTGTTCGGCCATTTCGTCTTCGGTCTCAGCGGGCATGCGCTGCTGGCAGCTGTGATTATCGCCGGCCTGCCGACAGCCCAAAACGTCTACACCTTCGCCTCCCGCTTCGGCCGGAACCTTGAGCAGGCGCGCGACTGCGGCGTGATTACAACAATCGCCTGCTTGCCGACGGTCCTGTTGTTCACCCTGCTGTTGAGTTAGGGGACTCTTCCCGACGGCCTGGAGAGAATCTCGTTACCCTTGGAGGCGTGGAGATTCTGAAGACACTTCTCGAGGCCGACCCGTCCGTGCCTCGTTTGACCTGTTATGACGAAACTACCGGCGGTCGTACCGATTTATCGGCCCAAACCCTGGACAACTGGGCCAGCAAGATCGCCAACATGCTGCACGATGAGTTCGACCTCGTCGCCGGAGACCAAGCATGGATTGACTTGCCGTTGATCTGGCAGTCCGCCTGCATCATCCTCGGCTGCGAACGCGCTGGTGTCACAGTTAGCGACGAGGAGCCTCTGGTCGTTTTCACCACGGTCGCCAATGTCAGCACGTGGGAGGAGAAGTTTCCGGACGCCTATATCGCAGTGCTTACCGACGATCCCTTTGGCCGCGGTGTCGTGGAATGCGGTGTTGATATTCCACCGGGAGTCATTGACTTCGGTCCGGAAGTTCGTTTCCACCCCGACGCATATCTAGGCGCAGGCCCGGACTCCGACCAAACCCCCGTTATTGGGGAGAAGGCGGCTGCAGAACTGCTTTCATCTGCTGGCGATTATGCGGACGAGATGCAGATCACGCCCGGTTCCCGCGTTGTTTCCGACGGCTGGCTGGTGCCTGATTCTTCACAGGTCACCGCAGATAAATGGGCACGTAATGTGCTGTCGGCTTGGGTTCGTGGAGGTGCTGCCGTCGTCGTGCGCGGTGGCGATAGCGAGCGTGTCACTGCTATTTCTACGGCCGAAAAAGCCCGTGTGATTTAGTCGCAGCTGTCCCGTCGAGAAGCGCTCTAAGTAGTCGCGATAACCTGGAAACCGTGATTACCCGACCATATATTCTTGCGATTCTCGCCCTCATCAACGTCTTGGGTGCACTGGCTGTATGGGATTTGAGCCCATGGTGGTGGATTCTGATGGCCTTCATCCTCTTCCTGGATGTTGTGGCTATCTATGACATGCTTCAGAGGAAGCACTCCATCTTGCGGAACTTCCCGGTCATCGGCCATCTGCGCTACATGGGTGAGACCATTCGCCCTGAGATGCAGCAGTATTTCATCGAGCGCAACTTCGACGGCGCTCCGTTCGACCGCGATACTCGTACCGTGGTCTACGAGCGTGCGAAGGGGCTGTCCTCGAAGAAGTCATTCGGTACTGAGCGAAAGATTAATGCGCCCGGCTACGAGTACGTCCGCCACTCGATGGCGCCGAGCCAGCACGTCATCGAGGATCCGCGCGTAGATATTGGCGGTCCGGACTGCGCCCAGCCGTACTCAGCGTCTATCTTCAACATCTCAGCCATGAGTTTCGGCTCTCTGTCCCCTAACGCTGTCATGGCAATGAATAAGGGCGCGAAGCTGGGCAACTTCGTACAGGACACCGGCGAGGGCGCTATCAGCCCTTACCACTTGAAGTATGGCGCAGACCTCTATTGGCAGCTGGGGTCCGGATACTTCGGTGCACGTACTGAGGATGGCGACTTCGACCCGGAGCTCTTCCGCGAAAAGGCTAAGATTCCGCAGGTCAAGGCAACCTATCTGAAGGTTAGCCAGGGCGCAAAACCTGGACTCGGCGGCATGCTGCCAGGTCACAAGGTCAACGAAGAGATTGCGGCTACTCGCCACGTACCAGTTGGCAAGGGCGTGATGAGCCCTCCGTACCACCGCGTCTACTCCACCCCGCGTGAACTTGTTCGGTTTATGGGCACCATGCGTGAGCTCAACGGTGGCAAGCCGGTCGGTTTCAAGCTGTGTGTTGGCTCCCAGCTTGAGTTCCTCGCCGTGTGCAAGGCCATGCTGGAAGAGAACATCACCCCGGACTTCATCATCGTCGACGGCGCTGAAGGCGGCACCGGTGCTGCACCGCTGGAATACTCCGACCGCGTTGGCCTGCCGCTTACCGACGGCCTGATTCTCGTCCATAACGCGCTCGTAGGTGCCGGTCTGCGCGATCGCATTAAGCTCGGTGCGTCCGGCAAGGTCATTACTGGCTTCGATATTGTGAAGCGCATGTGCATCGGTGCTGACTTTGTGAACTCGGCTCGCGGCATGATGATGGCCACCGGCTGTATCCAATCTCAGCTATGTCATACAAACACCTGCCCGGTGGGTGTGGCTACCCAGGATCCGAGCCTGTGGAAGGCCCTGGATGTCGACGACAAGGGTCAGCGTGTGGCCAACTATCACAATGCCACGGTCGCGGAAGCAGCTAGCCTGTTGGCATCGATGGGCCTGAATAGCTTCTCTGAGCTGGGGCCGTCCCACCTGCTGCGGCGCACCAATGAGCAGGTCGGTGAGACCTACGCGGAGCTCTACAACTGGCTGCAGCCAGGCGAGCTGCTGAGCGGAACTCGCTTCCACAACTGGGCCGAAGCCTGGGAGACTGCCGACCCGGACACGTTCCACTACCCCGCAGTTCATATGCGCGGGTAGTTCGGGGCTGGTTGCGCGCCCTACTCACCCATCAGCTTCTTGCGCAGACGCTCGTCCTTTTCCAGGACCTGATCGCGCATGTTGGCCTGGTAGTTCTCCATCGCCACAATGAGCTCCGGGTAACCGGCCGAGAGAATACGCACAGCCAGCAGGCCAGCGTTCTTAGCGCCGCCCACACCGACGGTTGCCACCGGAACGCCGCCCGGCATCTGAACGATTGACAGCAGGGAATCGACACCCTCCAGGTTCTCCAACGCGCGTGGCACGCCGATAACCGGCAGCGGAGTGGCCGACGCAACCATGCCCGGCAGGTGTGCTGCACCACCGGCGCCAGCGATAATGCAGCGCAGCCCCTTGTCAGCGGCGGACTTTGCGTAGTCAATCATGCGTTCCGGAGTGCGGTGTGCAGAGACCACACCTACCTCAAAGGGAATTCCGAACTCAGCCAAGACCTCCGCTGCGGGCTCCATGGTCGGCCAATCCGAGTCCGACCCCATAATCAGACCGACCAGCGGACCGGTTACGTTGGCCAACTTCGGGCTTGCCACCTGGTTTGCTTCAGCCAATGTTGTCTCCTTGAGATAGCAATCTAATTCTTATACAGCGCCAGCCACCTATGCGGTGTAGCCGTCTGCCCACACGCCATCGACGATGTAGCCAGCAGCGAGGTTGGCAACCCGCCGGGTCTCCGCGATGCCTTCCGGGCTTGCGTCGTAGCCGCACAGGTTGACGTGCCCCAGCTTACGTCCAGGGCGCCAATCCTTCCCGTACCAGTGAATCTTCGCTGATGGGAAACGACGCCATACCTCAGCAAAGCGGTGCGAGATCGGCACGTCCGAGGCCTCATCGCCACCGAGCGTATTGACCATTACCGTCACCGGCGCAGTCGGGCGAGTGGAACCCAGTGGCATGTCAGCAACTGCACGCAGGTGCTGCTCAAACTGGCTGGTCTCGCAGCCGTCCTGCGACCAGTGCCCAGTGTTGTGTGGGCGCATAGCCAACTCGTTGACGTAAATCTCCGGATTGCCGTCAGCATCGACGGTTTCGAACAGCTCAACTGCCAGCGCGCCGGTTACTCCCAGCTCGGAAGCGATAGCCACACTGAGCTTTTCGGCCGCGCTCGCAAGCTCGTCGGAAAGCCCTGGTGCCGGGCAGATTGCCTCAACACAGATGCCGTCACGCTGCACAGACTCGAGGACCGGCCAGGCATTGACCTCACCCGACGGTGTGCGCGCACACATGGCTGACAACTCACGAACCAGCGCGACCTTCCGCTCGGCCATCAGCGGCACGTCCTTGCCCAACAGTTCGTCGACAAGCGCGCGCAGATCCTCGCGGTCCTTCGGGAACCACACGCCGTGACCGTCGTAACCGCCACGTCGGGCCTTCAGGCAGACGGCACCGTCAACGCGGTCGAAGAATGCTTCGGCATCCTCGGCGGACTCAATTGCAGCGTAGGCAGGTACCGGAGCGCCCAGTTCCTCCAGGCGCTGGCGCATCAGTAGCTTGTCCTGCGCGTACAGCAGCGCCGACGGCTGCGGCTGAACGGAGTAGCCCATCTCGGTCAGCTTGTTGAGGAATTCGGTGGGAACGTGCTCATGGTCGAAAGTCACGGCCTGCGCACCGGCGACAGCGCGTTCAACATCTTCCCAGACGTGGTAGTCGCCGATGATAACGTCCGCACACACCTGCGCCGCGGAAGCATCCGGCGAACCGGCGAGCAAACGGATGGACTGTCCCAGCTCAATGGCCTCAGTCTGCATCATACGAGCCAGCTGACCGTCACCAATCACCGCTACAACCGGCACGCCATCAGCATGCGCGGGGTGCTGCGCAGCGGTTAGCGCTGCAGCGGAATCAGAAGTGGAATTAGTGGGGTTTTCAGGGGTATCCGAAGCAATCACACCCCTGATTGTAGGTTATGACCCAAAATTCTAAGTCAACCGGGAGACCAACTTAGCCACCTTGCGGGAGCTGGGAATATCTTCCACAGCCAGCGGCGGGCCGAAACTGCGGGTGTGCAGATACAGCACGCCGCCCTTGCGATTGACAGCACGCACCGAACGCAGATCAATCGAGACCACCTGCGGGCGCAGAATGCCACGGCGCAGAATAATTCGCCTATCAGTCAGTACGAACCGCTCCCCCAGCCAACTTAGTGCCGGACGAACGACGCGCCAGAGAATAAGCCCCAGCCACGCGAAGAGCAGCAGCTGACGCACACCTTGCAGATCTCCCGGAGCAATCGCAGGGCCGTCGATAAAACCAATCAGCAACCAGCAGACGCCCGTGATAACCATGAGTTCCAAGAGCGGCCACACCAGCCGACCAAAAGTTGGATTGGTGTCCAGCAGAATTGCCTCGCGCGTGTCCAACTCATCATCGGGAAAGGCCATACAGCACTACCCCCGCTCCGAATCAGCCTGCGGGGACGCATAGCCGCCGTCAGTGGCGCGAACATGGAACACGTCACCGGCCGCAACAAAGTGACTTGTGCCAGCTTCGTCGGTGACGATCAATTCGCCGTCGGCACGCACGCCAACCGCCTTACCCACCAGCACGCGGTCCCCCGGCAACTCCACGCGCACGTTCGAACCGATGGTCGCGCACACCGCCTCGTAGTCCCGCAGCAGCTCAGCATCGCCCTTTCGCCACTGCGCTTGACGACGTCCCAGCGCACGCAGCACACCAGCGGAGATGTCGTCGCGGTCGAGGTTCTCCGCTCCCGCCAGGTATAGCGAAATGGCGTGTGGCACAGGCAACTCATCTTCCTGCAGGGAAACGTTGATGCCGATTCCCGGAATGAGAATTGGCGGTGTCAGCGAAGCAGCCTCCACCAGAATTCCGCAGAGCTTACGACCGTCAACCAGGACATCATTCGGCCACTTCAGGGAAACGCGTTCAGGTGCAAGACCCGCAACTTCCACGACAGCATCGACAACTGCGAGGCCCGCGACTAACGGCAACAGCCCCAGTTGCTCGGGTGCGAGCCCTTCCGCGCGCAGCAGCGCGCTGAGTGCAATGGACGCACCCTTCGGGGCCGTCCAACTACGGCTCAGCCGACCGCGACCTGCGGTCTGTTCCGAGGCGATAAGCGCACTGAGATCTGCCGCCTGCCCCAGTGCCGCCTGTTGCCGAAGATCGGCATTGGTCGAACCAGTGGTTTCGACAACCTCAATGGAACTCCAGCCCGGCGCGGCTGCGCGCACACGCGTGGCGTCAAGAGGCTTGCGGGAAGCAACAATTCTGGGGTCGGTCATGCACAGCAGTCTAGCGCCATGGCCGGATTCACTGAGTCGTGACCTTTCTCAAGAGCTCGACAGCGTGAGAATCATCACAGCTCGCCTGCTTTACTATTTTCCTTCCCAAACACTACATTCCATAACATGACTATTTCCTCACGTTTGGCGGCGGAGCAACACACCACCGCTTTTCTCAATGAAGACCTTTTACGCCGACGCACTGCTGCACTGACTCCGATGGGGTCGCGAGGCTACGACAAGCTCAAACTGACTGAGCGCATGAATGCCCGCGAGCGCATTGACTACCTGCTGGACGAAGGGTCTTTTGTCGAATTCGATGCACTAGCCCGCCACCGCACTACCGCATTTGGAATGGAAGCCAAACGCCCCGTGACCGACGGAATTATCACCGGCTGGGGAACCATAGACGGCCGTGAGGTCTGCATCTTCTCTCAGGACGGCACAATCTTCGGTGGTGCACTCGGAGAGGTCTACGGCGAAAAGATGGTCAAGATTCAGGAGCTTGCCATCACTACCGGCCGACCCCTTATTGGCATGTACGAAGGTGCCGGCGCCCGCATCCAAGATGGCGCAGTCTCACTGGACTTTATTGCCCAGACGTTCCACCACAACGTTCGCGCCAGCGGCGTCATTCCGCAGATTTCAGTCATTTTTGGCGCCTGCGCGGGCGGAAATGCCTACTCTCCAGCACTGACGGACTTCGTTGTCATGGTGGAGGAAAACTCCCGTATGTTCGTCACCGGCCCTGACGTAATCGAAACAGTCACAGGCGAAAAAATCAGCCAGCACGAGCTCGGCGGCGCCGACACCCATATGGAGATCGCCGGAAACTCCCACTACACCGCCACTAGCGAGCAGGATGGACTCGACTGGGTCTGCGATTTGCTCGACTACCTCCCCAACAACACAACCTCCCCCGCGCCCAGCTGGGATTCCGATGCCAGTGACGAAATCACCGACACCGATCGCACCCTCGACAGTCTCATTCCCGACAGCCCATCCACGCCGTACGACGTGCATGAAGTCATCTACGCGCTTTGCGACGATGCGGAGTTCCTGGAAATCCAGGAAAACCGGGCAGCCAATGTCGTGATTGGCCTTGGCCGTCTCAATGGTCAATCTGTTGGGTTTGTCGCTAATCAGCCCATGGAATTCGCGGGCTGCCTAGATATCGATGCAGCGGAGAAGGCCGCGCGATTCGTCCGAACCTGCGATTGTTTCAACATTCCACTCGTCTTTCTCGTAGACGTACCCGGCTTTCTCCCCGGTTCAAATCAAGAACACCAGGGAATTCTGCGCCGTGGCGCTAAATTGCTCTATGCGTATGCAGAAGCAACCGTTCCTAAAATCACCGTCACCATGCGCAAGGCCTATGGCGGCGCGTATTGCGTGATGGGATCAAAGGGGCTCGGCGCGGATGTAAATCTGGCTTGGCCGACGGCACAGATCGCCGTGATGGGCGCCTCTGGCGCAGTACGCTTCCTCCATCGTGCCGAGATTCGAACCGCCACCGAAGCAGCTCTCGCAGCAGATCCAGCGGCCGATAGATTTGGCACTCCCGAGAGTGTGAAAGAACTCATTGCTGAACTGGAAATGGGATACGAGCAACACATGCTCACGCCTTATCGCGCCGCCGAACGGGGGTTAATTGATGAAGTCATCCTCCCCTCCGAGACACGAACTCGGGTGATAAAAAATCTGCGCCTTCTAACTTCAAAGAAAGTACCGTGGCCTGCGCGCAAGCACGGCAATATTCCACTGTAAGAGCAGGCTTTTTGCTGTACAACGAGCTAGTCATTACCCCTACTTTTGTTAACAGCGATTGCCCCCAACTACCTCCCCCCGTTTTCGAAACGTAAACTAGTTGGTATGACGACTGCCGCAAATACATCAACCGGTGAAACCCCGGATTTGACCACTACTGCTGGAAAGCTGGCCGATCTGCGAGCCCGTCTCGCAGAGACCCAGGCTCCAATGGGCCAGGCCAGCATTGACCGCGTCCACGACAAGGGCAAGATGACCGCTCGTGAGCGCATCGAGTTCCTCTTGGACGAGGGCTCGTTCGTGGAGGTTGACGCTCTCGCACGTCACCGCTCCAAGAACTTCGGCCTCGATGCCAAGCGCCCTGTCACTGACGGTGTTGTGACAGGCTACGGCACCATCGATGGCCGCCAGGTCTGTGTCTTCTCGCAGGACGGCGCCATCTTCGGTGGCGCGCTCGGTGAAGTCTACGGTGAAAAGATTGTCAAGATCATGGATTTGGCCATCAAGACCGGTGTCCCAATTATCGGCATCAACGAGGGTGCTGGTGCCCGCATCCAAGAGGGCGTTGTTTCCCTCGGCCTCTACTCCCAGATCTTCTTCCGAAACACCCAGGCTTCTGGTGTTATCCCACAGATTTCCCTGATCATGGGCGCCTGCGCTGGTGGCCACGTCTACTCCCCGGCTCTGACCGACTTCATTGTCATGGTCGATGGCACTTCCAAGATGTTCATCACCGGCCCGGACGTTATTAAGACCGTCACTGGCGAAGAGGTCACACAGGAAGAGCTGGGTGGCGCTGGTACTCACATGAGCACCTCCGGTACTTCGCACTACACCGCCGCTGATGACGAAGACGCTCTGACTTTCGTTCAGGAATTGGTCAGCTACCTGCCGTCCAACAACCGCGCTGAGGCTCCTCGCATGGAGGCTGAGCCGTTCGAGGGCTCCATCGCTGACAACATCACTGAGACTGACCTCGAGCTCGACACGCTGATTCCGGACTCCCCAAACCAGCCGTACGACATCAAGGACGTCATCACCCGTCTGGTCGACGACGAGGACTTCCTGGAAATTCAGGAGGACTACGCACAGAACGTGGTCATCGGCTTCGGTCGCGTGGAAGGTCGCTCGGTCGGTTTCGTCGCCAACCAGCCGATTCAGTTCGCTGGCTGCCTCGACATCAAGGCATCCGAGAAGGCGGCTCGCTTCGTCCGCACCTGTGACGCCTTCAACATTCCGATCATCATGCTGGTTGACGTTCCAGGCTTCCTGCCGGGCACCAACCAAGAGTTCGACGGCATCATCCGCCGTGGCGCCAAGCTGCTGTACGCATATGCTGAGGCCACCGTCCCGAAGATTACCGTCATCACCCGTAAGGCCTACGGCGGAGCTTACTGTGTGATGGGCTCCAAGGACATGGGCGCTGACATCAACCTGGCATGGCCGACCGCTCAGATTGCGGTCATGGGTGCTTCCGGCGCTGTCGGCTTCATCTACCGCAAGGAGCTCAAGGCTGCTGCAGCCGAGGGCAAGGACGTCGTCGCACTGCAGAAGGAGTACGAGGCAGAGTACGAGGCCACCCTGGTCAACCCGTACATGGCTGCTGAGCGCGGCTTCATCGACGCCGTTATCCCGCCGAGCGAGACCCGCGGCCAGATCATCGAGGGTCTGCGTCTACTGGATCGCAAGGTTGTTAACGTACCCGCCAAGAAGCATGGGAACATTCCGCTGTGACCGATTCCAAAAACACCCCAGCAACCGAAGACAAGGACGCCGCTACAGCCCCGGCTGCACCGTTCATGTCCGTCCTCAAAGGCAACCCGTCAGACGCTGAAACCGCCACGCTCGCGCTTTTGTTCGCAGGTATGGCAGCAGCCGGCGGCGCCCCAGAGGACCGCGGCCCGCGTAACAACTGGGGTCGGCTGGAAGAGGGTTTCCACCAGCCGCACCAGCACGTACCGGGCACGTTCCGCAACGTCCATTTCTACTAGTACAGCTACCGCTTACCGCGTAGTCGTTACCGCACGCTAGCTGCGTCGATTCGCTAGCACAAAGCGCCACCATCGGGTTTTCCGATGGTGGCGCTTTGGTTTTTGTTACTGCCTTAGCCTTGACCACTGCTTATTACTAGCGCTGTTCACCCAGCGACTCGCCATCAAACTCGTCATCGAGCTCCCGGTCCAGCCGACGCTGATCACGGTTGCGAGCTACCGGCCACACCACCTTGAACAGGAAATACACAAACGCCAGACCGATGGCAGCACCCACCACAGCGCCGGCAATGAATCCCCACGATTCCGATAGTGCCCCACCAGCGCTTGCCTCAGAGAGCATTTGCACTCTGATAAAACCAATCAGCCACAGCCCAATGACGGCTACGAGTGCTGCAATCTCGCCTTTTGTAAGACCATTAATCTTCGGCATTGGCACTTGACGTCGCAACCACCGCTGCGAAAACAGGAGTCCAACCAGCGGCATCAAGATGATTGCCACTGTCACGCCCACCATCTTTGGCTCTGGAATGAGCCAAATCAGTACCGTTGCAAGCACGTAATTAGCCCACATCATCATTGTGAACCCGTACGTGTAGGACTTATGCAGCAACATCTGCTGATACTCATCGTCCACCGTGGCGCTGTTGCGTTCAATTACGACATCCGCATAGGACATTGTCAGTATCCTTCCTCACCAAAAATTTCTTCGACTGTTTTTCCCAGTACCTTGCAGATACGCAACGCCAAATACACCGAAGGCGAGTAATTTCCCCGCTCGATATTTGCAATGGTTTGCCGCGAGACCTCCACCTTCGCGGCTAAATCCGCTTGGCTCAGCTCCAACCAGCGTCGGTATCTCCTGACCTGGTTCGAACGTTCTTCCCCACTCATCTGTGTACTTTCTTTAACTTGATGTCCACTTTACTTTACATCACTAGAAGGCAGCTGCCATCTAAAAAAATCTGCCTGTTCTTACAATCGGGCCAACCCCACGCATGTTTGCCACAAAAATTAGGCTTTACGATTCCGCCCTCACTAAAATCACTAACTATGAGCAGCCCCCGAATCGTCTTGGCTTCCACTTCCCCTTCGCGACTGCACATTCTGCGCTCTGCAGGCATCGAGCCCATCACAGTAGCGCCCAACGTCGACGAGGATGCCGTAATCACAGCCCTTCCGGACGCATCGCCGGTACGCATCGTCGAGGAACTCGCACAGGCCAAGGCACACGCTGCCTCTCCGGCCTACCCCAATGACATTGTCATTGGCGGGGATTCAATGCTGCTTCTCGACGGGCAGTTGCAGGGCAAGCCCCACACGGAAGAAAAGACCATTGAGCGCTGGCATCAACAGAGTGGCCGGACGGCTGAGCTGATTACTGGTCACTGTGTCGTGACACCAAAGGGCGAGCACCTTGAGGTGGCGATTACTTCCCTCGATTTCGCTGAAGTCCCAGAAGAGGACATCCGTGCCTACGCTGCGACGGGCGAGCCGCTGAAGTGCGCTGGCGCGTTTACTTTGGAGGCTCTAGGCGGCTGGTTTGTCGATGGCATCAATGGCGACTCATCCAGTGTGATCGGACTGTCGCTACCTGTCGTGCGCCGAGCTCTGTATCGCTACGGCTATTCGGTCTCCCAGTTCTGGAATCGGTAGGCATCGCAAGGACGTCGTAAAGCAAAAACCGCACCAAATTGGTGCGGTTTTCTTAGCTGTTGAGACTACTTGTTAGCAGCCTCAACGCGCTTGATGGCCTCCTGAGCAACAAGCTCCTGAATACCCATATCCAGCTCGGAGGTGAAGCCGACACAGGAGCAGTTGATCTCGCCGAGAACGTAAGTGTCCTCGCCGTCCTCGCCGTCTGCCAGCATGAAATCAGCGGTCCAGATTAGCGGGATATTGTCGCCACCGAGGTTCTCGGCAATGACCGGGCGAGCCTCAGCAAACATGTCGATGAGGTCCTGCCACTCTTCCGGCTTGTTGTAGGTGTACTTCGCGCCAGAGAACAAGGTTGCGGAGAAAGCGTCGCCGCCCTCGGCCGGCTTCTTGTGAACCACGAAGACCGGGTGCGGACCGACCAGCAGAATGCGAATTTCGCCTTCGGTGATGCGCGGCATGAAGCGCATGTCCACGAGCATGCCGTTATCGCCGATGATGTACTGGTCGCAGAAATCCATGAACTCGCCGAGCTCGCGAGTCTCGGTGTGGTTGTCCACGGCCTCGGTGCACTTCAGCTTGGTGTTCAGCGGCAGCGGGGTGCCCGGCTCAACGTTCTTAGCAACCTCTTCGTCAGCGATACGCACGCGCCAAATGCCAGATCCGGTGGAGCCACGGTTCTGCTTGAGGACGCGCTCGCCGTAGGACAGGGAGGTCGGGAAAGTGCTGTGGAATGCCTCGACGTCGTAGTATGCAGCGGTGTCAGACGGAACCAGGTCGGTGTCCTTGAGCTTAACCAGTGCGTCCTTTGCGCCGTAGGCCATCATTTCGCCCGGGGTGGACATACCAACCAAACCAGCGACCGAGAGACTGGTCAGAAGCTCGAAGTAGCCCCTCTCACCACCCGGGATGTTGCCCGGGTTTACGCGGGAGATGTAGCCGTCGAAGTTCTGGGAGACGTAGTCGTACAGGTCGTCCTTCCACTCCGGTCGGTAGTAGACGACCTCAGCGGACCAACCGGCTTCGCGGATAGCGTTGACGATTGGCATGGTGTCCTTGCGGTGTCCGTCGAAGTACTTGTCCGAGCCGCCCTCGATCTCGAATACAACAATGTTCTTGTGCACAGGCACTCCTTTTAAGAAAATACATGGACTTCCGGCACTCAATTGTCTCCGTAACGCAGCGAATACCCAGGCAGATAGCCCATTTCAGCCCATTTTCCAGTGATACGAATCAACACAGTTTTTGCGCTAACTCTCAGCTAAATTTTAGGGCACTACCTGGACTCCAAGCGCGCTGAAAACACTGCTTTTACCCCCAACTGTGAGGCGTATCCCAGGGTGGCCGCGGACGCAATTGTTGCCGTCGGAAAGCGCTCACACTGGGGACTATTCCGCCGTTCGCCACGCGACCCGTAAACTAGATATGCAATTGACGATAAACGTCAGAAAGTCCCACCCACCCAACTTGCGCCAAGGGAGTATCCGATGGCTGTTCCGCACGACCCGCACCCCCAGTTCCAGCAGTACGCCCACCCTGAGCGCCTCGTCTCTAGCTCCTGGCTTGCTGCCCGACTGGGCTCTCCCGGTCTGCGCGTTGTTGAATCCGACGAGGACTCACTGCTCTACGACATTGGACATATTCCGGGCGCGGTTCGCATCGACTGGCATCACGACCTCAACGATCCTGTGCGCCGCGACTATATCGACGCCGAAGGCTTTGCCGAGCTTATGCGTGAGAAGGGCATCTCGCGCGATGACACCGTCGTAATCTACGGCGACAAGTCCAACTGGTGGGCCGCCTACACACTCTGGGTTTTCGAGCTTTTTGGGCATCCCGACGTGCGCCTGCTTAACGGTGGCCGCGATGCCTGGATGACTGAAGAACGAGACACGAGCTTCGAGGTCCCCAATTACCCACGCACTGACTACCCTGTCGTCGAGCGCGACGACAAGACACTGCGCGCCTACTTCAGCGACACACGTGAGCTCATTGGAAAGGCTCCGATTATCGACGTACGCACTCCGGAGGAGTATGCCGGTGCGCGAACCCACATGGTCGATTACCCGCAAGAAGGTGTCCTGCGTGGTGGCCATATTCCAACCGCGGTAAACATTCCATGGAATCAGTCCGTTCACCCGAACTCGCGTTTCCGCGATCGCGAAGAGCTCGAGCAGATTTACGCGCACGTCCAATTTGAAGATGAGGCGATTGTCTACTGCCGCATCGGCGAGCGCTCCGCGCACACCTGGTTTGTACTGCACCACCTGCTCGGCCACGAGAATGTTCGCAATTACGACGGCTCGTGGGTTGAGTGGGGCAATATGATTGGCATGCCCATTGCCCACGGTTCGGAGCCGGGAAGCCTGTAGGCGATCGACGCAACCGGTGGGCGCTTCCCCCACCGTTTTTCCAGCGTCAGCGGCTGACGCTACACCGGAGATTTAGTTTCCCCCTGCCGCCCCCAATCAAGGGGGCGGCTCTTGCACTCTTGGGTGATAATTTTAACCACAAACCTAGGTTTTTGGGCGGAAAATAGCCACTTCAGCTGCCCCCATGACCACTTGAACGCTGCTCAAGACCACAATCCCTACCCCCTTATGTAGCGAGCAAAAAGAGGTTGCTTACCGCACCTGTGACACAATGGAGACATTGGGTCACACGCTGTTAGCTACCGCGTGGTTAACCGCATTGCGGTTCACCGCTCAGTTAACTGCAGTGCTGCTTGTGATTCCTACAAATGACTGTCGCAACCTTGCCCCGAGGGCCAATTCTCGGGGTGCCCACGAAAAATGGAGGATTTCGTGTCCGAGCAGACCACTGAAAAAATCACGAAGGTTCTCGTCGCCAACCGTGGCGAGATTGCCGTTCGCGTTATTCGCGCTGCGAAGGACGCAGGCATTCCTTCCGTCGCCGTTTACGCTGAGCCGGATGCGGACGCTCCTTTCGTGACCATGGCGGATGAGGCTTTTGCTCTCGGTGGCACCACTTCCGCTGAGTCATACCTAGTCTTCGACAAGATTCTGGACGCCGCAAAGAAGTCCGGCGCTAATGCCATCCACCCGGGATACGGCTTCCTGTCGGAGAACGGCGACTTCGCTGAGGCTGTTGAGAACGCTGGCCTGATCTGGATTGGCCCGTCACCAGAGTCCATCCGCGCCCTGGGCGACAAGGTCACCGCTCGTCACATCGCGCTGAAGGCTGACGCTCCAATGGCTCCAGGCACCAAGGAGCCAGTTAAGGATGCAGACGAGGTCGTCGCGTTCGCTAAGGAGCACGGTCTGCCAATCGCCATTAAGGCCGCTTTCGGTGGCGGTGGCCGCGGCATGAAGGTCGCACACAAGATGGAAGAGGTCGCCGACCTCTACGAGTCCGCTACCCGTGAGGCCGTTGCGGCCTTCGGTCGCGGTGAGTGCTTCGTAGAGCGCTACCTGGACAAGGCACGCCACGTCGAGTGCCAGGTTCTCGCTGATAAGCACGGCAACGTCGTTGTCGCCTCCACCCGTGACTGCTCGCTACAGCGTCGTTTCCAGAAGCTCGTCGAGGAAGCACCCGCTCCGTTCCTGACCCCAGAGCAGGATGAGCGCCTGCGCCAGTCCGCTAAGGACATCTGCCGCGAGGCTGGCTACTACGGTGCGGGCACCGTTGAGTACCTGGTTGGCGCTGACGGTCTGATTAACTTCCTCGAGGTCAACACTCGTCTACAGGTGGAGCACCCGGTCACCGAGGAAATTACCGGCCTCGATCTGGTCCGCGAGCAGTTCCGCATTGCTGAAGGCAAGGAACTGTCCATCAAGGAAGACCCGGAGATGCGCGGTCACGCTTTCGAGTTCCGCATCAACGGCGAGGACGCCGGCAGCAACTTCATGCCGGCTCCGGGCACCATCACCAAGTACGTCGAACCGTCCGGCCCGGGTGTCCGCATGGACACCGGCATCAAGGAGGGCGACGTCATCGGCGGCCAGTTCGACTCCATGCTGGCCAAGCTGATTGTTTGGGGCGAGACCCGCGAAGAGGCCCTACGCCGCTCCGCTCGTGCTCTGTCCGAGTACCAGGTTGAGGGCCTGGCAACGGTCATTCCGTTCCACCGCCACATTGTGGAGAACCCGGCGTTTGTCGGCGATGGCGAGAAGTTTGACGTCTACACCAAGTGGATTGAAGAGGAATGGGACAACCCGATTGCTCCGTACGACGGTGACTCCGACGCTGACACCGACACCGTTCCGGCTCAGAAGGTTGTCGTCGAGATCGACGGTCGCCGCGTCGAGGTAGCCCTGCCGGGCGACCTGGCTCTGGGCGGCGGCAACGCTGGTGCCAAGAAGAAGAGCAAGAAGAAGCGCGCTGGCGGTTCCAAGAAGGCCGCTTCCGGTGACGCTGTGGTTGCTCCGATGCAGGGCACCGTCATCAAGGTCAACGTCGAAGAGGGCCAGGAAGTCTCCGAGGGTGACACCGTGGTTGTCCTTGAGGCCATGAAGATGGAAAACCCAGTCAAGGCTCACAAGGACGGCGTTGTCACGGGTCTGGCTACCGAGGCTGGCTCAGGTGTCGGCAAGGGCGATGTCCTGATGGAACTGAAGTAGTTCTAAAGCTCTAAGCGGGGCTGGTTGCGATGGGATTCGCAGCCAGCCCCGCTTGATTCTTTTCAGCCCCTCCCCCGGCGCCCTTAAACACTGTTCAGGACGTCTAGAGTGGACGGTATGGAACCCATGGAAGTAAATGCCGGCCGCTTCTACTGCCGTCCGCTGCGCCACGATTCCCGCGTCGATGACGCCCCGGTCGCAACCCAATTACTCACAGAATTGGCCCCTGACTCCGTCGCCGAGTTCCTTCGGAACTCCACCACCGAGTGGGAAAACGACACCGCCTACCGCTTTGCGGTTGCTGAGCAGACGAACGTCGAGATGCTCGCACTAGCAACCGTCGAGGTCATCAATGCCGACCACGTCAGCATCACCGTCCGTCCCGCAGGCGATCCCGCACGCGTGTTGCCTAACGACGATCAGGTCCTCACCAAGGTAACCGTCGCCGACGGCGTCGAAGCCGCCGAAAAAGCCCTCCACCGATGGGCAGAGGGCTTCTTGGGCAAGAAAGTCAGCTAGCCGAACTGGCACCGCTGCGACTGCTCAGTCCTAGGCGCCGGAACGCAGCAGGTAGATATCCATAATCCAACCGTGCTCCGCACGGAGCTTCTTTTTCAGCTCCGCAATCTCTTCGCCGACGTCGCCAACGCGACCACGGCGGAGCGTCTCCAGCTCCGTTCCCAGGAATGCACCCCAGAGAATCTCTTCCTCCGGGTCCGCGTGCTCGAGCCAGGCTGCACCGCCATCGAGCATCACCACCGCATCCATGCCAGGCGCACGCTCCCCCAGGCGCCGACCAGTGGTAATCAATACCGGCTTACCAATCTGGTTCAGGCACTCTCCATGCGCTGCGGTCAGCGCGGAAATCGCCGTCACACTGGGGATAACTCGCGAGCGCACGTCCAGCCCAAGGTCGCGGACGCGCTGCAAAATCCGCAATGTTGAGTCATACAAGGAGGGGTCACCCCAGACCAAGAACGCACCGCGGCGCTTGCCCTCTCGTCCGAGGTGAGCGACGAAGGCGTCGGCAAGCAGCTCTGCACGGCGCTGATGCCAGTCACGGACGACTGCGCCGTAGTTATCGGGCGTGCGGTCACGTGGCGGGTCGGGAACGGTAACGAGTTCGACATGCGGCGCATGCTTATCGACGATCGCCTGTCGCGCAGCCAACAAGTCCGCTTTGGCATCACCCTTGTCGAGAGCAAAAACTACGTCGACATCAGCAAGAGCGCCGATAGCCTCGAGCGTAATGTGGCTCGGACTACCGGCGCCGATTCCGATGACGTCTACATCGACATATCCGCTGTATACAGGGCTCTCGGCCTGAGTGCGGGCGGCGTCGTTTCGACTAGTGATTGGTCGGATCTCCCTCGTAACCGAACTGTTCAGCCATCTCATCTGGAGACAGGCCAGCCATCGAACCCTGGAGGTTAGCCGAAGCGGCCTGCTTCAAGTAAATCTCGCAAGCGTTGGCCATGTACTTGGAGTCGTACACGTTCATCTCCAGAATCGGAGTCAAAGAGCCATCATCTTCCATGCGCGAAACCAAAAGGTGCGGCTTGTCCGAGTCCGTGGTCATGGAGCACTTAATCTTGACACCGTTGACATCCGTGAAAGTTGGCTTAATCATATTGTCATCCTCCTCCAAAACAGCGACCGGAAAATAAGTAGCGCTGTTGCGACCGCAAGCGCAAGAAAGTCGCTCGTTATAAACCATGTTAGCCAGATTCCGGGCGGCACCGCCGAGCACAAAAGCACATGGGGGTAATAGCGAGCTTCCTGCATGTTTGCGTGTCAGGTCGAGGACCCAATTGCCACTAGAGCTCGCAGATGCGTTAAAGTGATGAAGTAATTTTCCGGCCGCCGAGAATGTGTTTTCACGGCTGTTTTACCCGGAAGATGATTGCCCTAGTAGCTCAGTGGATAGAGCACGGCTCTCCTAAAGCCGGTGTCGGAGGTTCGATTCCTCTCTGGGGCACAAATACCCTCGTGACCTTTTACATATAGGGCGCGAGGGTTCTTTGTTTTTCTCACGACCGGCCACTACGCCCCCTCCTGAGAACGCATCACCCAGCAATTTCCAGAAACACTTGTGTTAGGCTTACCTAATCACGTGGCGTGTAGACTTCCGCCAGTACAAAACAGCCCAAGACTTGTTGAAGGACAGTGACAACTATGGCTGGCCTAGCTAAAGCAGCAGCACCGAAGCGTAAGCCCCGTAAGGCACACGAGGCAACAGTTACTGGACGTCGCCAGATTTCCCCAGACCTTGTTCGTTTGAGCATGAACTCGCCTGCATTTGTGGGCAAGGAGCTGGAGTTTACCGACCATTACATCAAATTATTGTTTGTGCCAGAGGACGCTGATTACTCCTGGCCGTTCGATATTGCGAAAATTCGCGCCGAACAGCCGCGAGACAAACTGCCAATCACCCGCACATACACTCTGATTAATGTGGACTCCGAAACCGGCGACTTTGACGTCGACTTCGTCACCCACGGCGATTCCGGCCTGGCTGGACCGTGGGCACGCGTAGCCGAAATCGGAGACAAGCGTGGCTTCTTAGGGCCAGGAGGCGCATGGGGACCTGCAGCAGAATATGAACACTTTGTACTCGCCGGAGACGAGTCCGCAGCGCCAGCTATCAGCGCCGGACTGAAGCACCTCCCAGCAGGCACGACCGCAACCGCATACATCGAAATCGAGTCCGAAGATCGGAAGTTTGAGCTCCCAACCCGAGAGGGTGTGGAAGTCCATTGGGTCCTCCGCAACGGCGCAACCCACGGCACAGAGCTATCCCGCGCAGTGCGCGAGGCGGGCATTCCAGAAGGTAAGAAAACTAGCTGGTTCATCCACGGTGTCGCCGAGATGATCAAGGAATTGCGCCGCTTCCTCTTCGTCGAATCTGAGATCCCGAAGAAAGACGTTTCCATTTCTGGCTACTGGCGTATCGGTATGACCGAAGACCAGTGGCAGTCTTCTAAACGAGAATTCAACGCTGAGGTTGAGGCCGAGGAGGAAAGAGCCAGGGCCTGACGCTTGCTCGAACGTTAGCGCTCGCTACGCCTTTCAACAACGACGCGTTTTCCTGCCAACCAGTCGAATGGGTGCCAGCGGCAAACAGCAACCCAAATCATCAGGACACCAAAAAACAGTTCAACGTTTGGCTCAAAACCCGTAGGCAAGAAAATCAGCGACAATAGGTAACAATTACGTACCGCTGCCCGCCAACCTCTGTGCCAAGAATCGTCTCCTGATTCGAGCTCCGATGTTCCCTCTGGCTGAGCGACTTCGAACGGAGTTGCCCCAGAGTCTGCTTTCCGCGCTGGAACAACGTGTAGCAAAAATGCGCTTTTACCAAACGTCTGTTCACCGCGAGCCTCTGCAACCACGCGCACAAAGAAAAAGACAGCTGGGAATATGACACCATACAAAATCCTGAACTCTGGCGGACTCGGCAGCGCCCAGTTCGCCATGGCTGCTTCCCACGCAAGTTTGCCAAGTGCCATAATGATGGCAACAAAGATTCCTACAAGGAACGAATCCAGTATCCACGCGCCACTGCGCCGAGCGAACAAATCCGCATTACTCTTTACGGGGAATCGATTCGGGGTGCGCCGATACATGGGACACACGCTATCAAAACCACTTATGACTTCACAGACGAATTGCCTTTCCCTACCGCACCCGTTCTGCCACGATTAGAAGCATCCAGTATGCAAATCGAAAAGTTGACTGTATAGTTGCCGGTTGAATCAACCTATCTATTGGGTGTCAGCAACTACCTTGCCAATAACTTGGCAAGTTCCCCTATAGCTGGCACCCCCAGTGGTTTTTCAGGAGACGCCGCCCCAGAAAGCCGAGAATTAAACCACGCGACGCAGGCCCGAGAAGCCCAGAAAGTGAGATGGATGTGAATACGCGAACTCAGCTGTCAGCCGTACAGCACCCTAAACTCACTGCCGTCCGGCGCAAGAACCGCCGGCAGCTGGCGCTGGCCTGCTGCTTCCTCACCTTCGCAGCCACGGCCACCAGCTGCGCCAACAGCGAAAGCGAGGAGGTTGCCGCGACGCAAACCTCGTCGTCAAGCCAACTTACTACGGTGTCGACGACGAGTTCGCCGACGACGACCGGACCAAAGGTTCGAGAAGGCGGTACGCCGCGCATCGGGCAGCTGTGCCCGAACCAGACCGGGGAAATACGAATGAGCGCCAACGGCCAGAATCTTGAATGCGCACAAGTCGGCGAGCAGGAAGTATGGACGGTGCTGCAGCAAACCCCCGCGAACCCGACATCGCAGCAAATGTGGATTTCCACTACTCCGACGACCACTGAGCCACTGCCTCAGGAACCTGAGCCGACGACTCCGAGCGAGAGCACAACGGAGACAAGTGAGACGGAGAGCTCGACGACCTCTGATACTTCCACGCCGCCCGATACTTCAACGACTCCGACAACCTCCGGCGAGCCGACAGAATCGGAATCGGAGCAGGAAGAGCAGCCAAGCGAAGATAATCATGGGCTCACCGGCCTGTTCCGCTAGGTTCGTCTCGGGCTGCGAGGTTCGTCGGCTCGGGGCTCCGTTAGGTAAGGTGCGCTAGCTCGCCCTAAAAACCAAAATCCGCTGCAACAATACTGCAGCGGATTTTTTATTTACCCAACAGATACGAAGAGACGAACCTGAACAGATCTGAGCCCGCCACAATGCGGCGGAGCACCCGCGCTCCCCTACTTGCGGTGACGGCGGTTGTAGAACGGCGTCGGCACGACGGTGGCGGTAATGTCGGCGCCTTCAACGGTCAGCTCAGTGCCAGTGGAGGACTGCCAACGCTGAACGTATGCAAAACCGATTGGGTGGCCCAAAGTCGGCGACACCTTGGCGGAAGTCAGCACACCAACCTCGTTACCTTCCGCATCAATGAGCTTGGTGCCACGCTTGGGAGCTTCATCACCGGAGAAACGCAGACCAACCAGCAGCTCCTTCGACTGCGGACGGTTAATCAGGGCATTGCGACCAATAAACTGCCCCTTGGTCGGCCCCATGATGGACTTCAAGCCGGCCTCCAGCGGAGTGCGGTCTCGAGTCAGCTCGTAGCCATAGAGCGGCATACCGGCCTCAAGACGCAGGGTGTCGCGGCAGGCCAGACCACACGGCAGCAGGCCGAGGTCAGCGCCGTTGTCAGCCGGATCCTCCGGGTTTTCCACCTTGCCACCTGCTGCAATGATTGCACGCCAGACCTCGACGGCGCGGTCAGCCGGCGGGAAGATCTCGAAGCCGTCCTCACCGGTGTAGCCGGTTCGGGCAACAATCATTTCCACACCTGCGACCTCGAGCAGAGTGCAAGAGTAGTAGTTCATGCCATCGAGAGTCGCGTGCAGATCCTGTGGCAACAGACGGCGCAGAAGCTTCGCAGCCTTCGGCCCTTGAATGGCCAGGAGCACATTCTTGTCATTCATGCGCTCAACCTCGACGTTGTAGCCACCAACGCGCTCGCGCAGCGTCGAGTACACATCTTCAGCGGCTGCGGCATTCTGCACCAGCATGAATTCGTGACTACCGAGGCGGTAAATGATGAGGTCATCAATAATGCCGCCGTCTTCCTGCACAATCATGGTGTACTTGGCACGACCCAACGCCAGCGGCTTGATTGCCGAAATCAGGGAGTGTGCAAGGAACGCCGCCGCATCCTCACCAGTGACGCGGATGATACCCATCAGCGACAGGTCGAAAACACCAACGGCCTCACGCACTGCGTTGTGCTCTGCAATTTCCGAAGAGTAGCGGAACGGCACTTCGTAGCCACCAACATTGCGCATTTCTGCGCCAAGGCTTACGTGCTCATCATGCAGGGCGCTACGGAAAGAATTGTTGTTCTCAGAAGCGCCAGAATTGTCAGTCATACACACTCCAATTATTGCGGTGGGGCAAACCAGATTGTTACCTTCCCACCTTATATCTAAGACTCCGCGCTCGCTTCCGCGAGCCCCTGCGGAGCCAGGGCAACAGGCCCGTCCATTAACTATCATGCACTGATTCGCACATGCTTGACGACGACCCCGCGCCCACCACAAAGGCCCCGCTACCAGTGACGATAACGGGGCTTTTGCATTTGTCTATTCAGTTAATTGAGTTTGGCCGAGCTGTTCGGGCAGCGTTGCCAGCCAAAGGCTCAGTGGTTATTAGTGATCAACCGCAGCCTCGGTACCAACACCGGTCAGGGAGCGAACTTCCATCTCAGCTGCCAGGTCATCGAAGTTATCCGGCTTACCCATGTAGGTGGCGATGATGCCAGCCAGGAACGCCAGCGGGATTGCGAGCAGACCCGGCGAGGTCAGCGGGAACCAGGAGAAGTCAACGGACGGAATCATCGAGGACTCAGCGCCGGAGACTGCCGGGGAGAAGATAATCAGAACCAGCGAGGCGATGACACCGGTGTACATGGAGGCAACTGCGCCTGCGGTGTTGAAGCGCTTCCAGAACAGGGACATCAGGATGGTCGGCACGTTTGCGGATGCTGCCACTGCGAAGGCCAGCGACACCAGGAAGGCGACGTTCTGCCCCATGGCCAGGATGCCGAGGATAATGGCGACAACACCCAGCACGATAACGGTAATGCGGGAGACACGAACCTGCTCGGCTTCCGTGGCCTGTCCCTTGCGAATCACGGCCTGGTAGAGGTCCTGGCCGACAGACGCGGAAGCGGTAATTGCCAGACCAGCGACCACGGCCAGCACGGTAGCGAACGCCACTGCGGAAATCACAGCCATGAAGATGGAGCCACCGATTTCGAAGGCCAGCAGCGGAGCTGCAGCGTTGGCCCCGCCCGGCGCGGCCATGATGCGGTCCGGGCCGACGAGTGCAGCAGCACCGTAGCCGAGCACCAGGGTCAGCAGGTAGAAACCACCGATGAGGATGATTGCCCAAGTCACGGACTTACGAGCTTCCTTTGCGGTCGGCACCGTGTAGAAGCGCATGAGCACGTGTGGCAGACCAGCAACACCGAGGACCAGTGCCAGGCCCAGAGAGATGAAGTCCAGCTGCTGGACGAAGGAGCCGCCGTACTTCAGACCCGGCTCAAGAATGGCGGAGGCTTCGTAGCCCTTCTCGGCGATGTAATCCGAGCTTGCGTGCATGTCCACTGCGTCCTGCAGGAGCTGGGAGAAGTTGCCCTTAACGCCAACCAGGATGATCAGGGTCATGATGATGACAGCACCGACCAGCAGGACGGCCTTAATCATCTGCACGTAAGTCGTGCCCTTCATACCACCGATGAGGACGTAGGCAACCATGATGATGCCGACGACTGCGACAACGATGGACTGCTGAGTGGAGTCGTGGATGTTGAGCAGCACGGCGACCAGGGAACCTGCACCGGCCATCTGCGCGATGAGGTAGAACAGGGTCACCGCGAGGGTCGAGATAGCAGCCGCAGTACGTACCGGGCGCTGCTTAAGACGGAAGGACAGCACGTCGGCCATGGTGAACTTACCGACGTTTCGCAGCGGCTCTGCAACCAACAGCAGCGCGACCAGCCAGGCTACGAAGAAGCCGATGGAGTAAAGGAATCCGTCGTAACCAGTCAGCGCGATGGCGCCGACGATACCGAGGAAGGAAGCCGCCGAGAGGTAGTCACCCGCAATGGCAAGACCGTTTTGGGTACCGGAGAACTGTGCGCCACCGGTGTAAAAGTCTGATGCTCCCTTGTTTCCGCCCTTGCCCACTCGAGTAACGATGAACATGGTCGCAACAATGAAGGCGACGAAGACCGCGATGTTGAGAATCGGGTTACCTGCTGCTGCAGTGTCATCTGCAGCAAAGAAACTAGTCAGCATGCCTATGCCTCCTTCTTTGCGACGATTTCAGCGATTTCTCCGCTTTCCAGTGCCTCGCGCAGCTCTGCCTGCATCGGCTCGAGCTTCTTGTTGGCGAAGTTGATGTACACCCAGGTGATGGCGAAGGTGGTCACGAACTGAAGCAGACCAAGGACGATGCCCAGGTTGATATTGCCTAGTACGGGAGTCGCCATGAGGTCTGGCGCGAACGTCGCAAACAGAACGAATGCGATGTACCACACCAGACCTGCGACGGTCATCGGGATGGCGAAAGAACGGAATGTAGAGCGGAGCTCTTGGAACTGCGCTGAGTTTTGCACGTAGCGGTACTCGGCCGCCTGTGGCTTATGCCGGTCTGCCGGCAAGGGAGTTGCGGACACGGGCTAATCCTTTCCAGGAAGTTATGCAGGTGTTCGTAATGAGGTCCAGCACAGCCACCCCGAGGGTGTGCCATGCACCACATTTTTCATTATGTGTGGAAACAAAGTTACCTGGAACACAGTTAGCAAAGAAGTTAAATGCGGCTAACTACTTCTCAGCGAGCCTTAAGGCACCCCCAAAAACGCCATTACCTGCATACTTAGGCGCCGTTTTTACTACCCCCATTTACGCCGTTGTACTCGTGTTCTCCGCTTCTTCCGGCAATGGCTTACTCTGACGCCACCACCACAGCGCTTCGATAATGCCCGCACCGATGGCTCCCACAATCAGCGCGGGAATCAACAGCTCCCACCCTACCCAGTACAGATTAAGCACTGTGGCCACTGAACGAACCGAGAAGATGAACAGGTAGGCTCCTGCCGATACCGCCAGCAACAGAACCTTCCACCAGGTGTATGGCCTAGCCACGACCACCAAAACCCAAAATGCCGAAACAATCAGCACAATGAGGGTCGCAGTAGACGCCTCCCCTCGTGCCGCATCGCTGGCGTCGACTCCCGGGTTTGCCCACAACCAAAACATGAAGGTCAACAACCCCACCGTGATGCCCGCCGGTATCGCTAAGCGCAACACGCGCCGTACGAAACCATCGCGCGCACGCTCCAAGTTAGGAGCCAACGACAGCACGAAGGCCGGGATTCCAATCGTGAACCATCCCGTAATGGTCACATGAATCGGCTCGAATGGATAATCCATCCCCCACAGCCCCACAGCCAGCGCCAGCACCACCGAGTAGATAGTCTTCGTCAAGAAGAGGTTGGCCACGCGCTCGATATTGCCAATGACGCGACGCCCCTCCGCCACAATCATCGGCATCACGGCGAAGCGATTATCCAACAGCACCAACTGCGCAACCGAACGTGTCGCCGGCGCCCCATCGCCCATAGCCACGCCCAGGTTCGCCGCTTTTAGCGCCAGCACATCATTGACACCATCACCGGTCATCGCCACATGATGCCCCCGCGACTGCAGCGCATGAACCATATCGCGCTTATTCTCGGCCGTGACACGGCCGAAGATCTGCCGCGACTCCACAATGTCTGCGAACTCGTTGCGGATCTCGGTGGGCTTGGCTTCGCTATTCTCATCGCGGCTGACCGGAAGCTCAGACGCATCGACAGGATTGTTAGCCCCCTCCATTTCCAGCTCACGTGCAACAGCCCCCACGGAGCGGTCATTGTCACCAGAAATGACCTTGACCTCGACGCCTTCTTCATAGAAGTAGGCCACCGTGTCCGCCGCATCTGAACGCACCTTCTGCCCCAGCACGACAAGTGCGACTGGCTCCAACTCCACCTCGCCACTCTTCCGCAGCGCACCGCCGGGCAGGTCATCTGCCCCAACTGATGTCCGCGCGAGCAGGAGCACACGAAGTCCTTCCTCCATAAGCTGCCGAGCTTTCTGCATGCCGACCGCGGAGTCGTCGACAAGCACATCGGGCGCGCCGAAAACCCACGTCGCACCGCCGTGATACGTCAGCGCCGACCACTTATTCGCCGAGGCAAAGGGGCGGGTTCTGGCTTGTTCATGCTTTACGACGTCCCCTGCGTCCGCAAGCCCATCGAGCAGTGCACGAGCCGTTGCGTTGGGACGATCGTCGAGCTTGCACAGATCGATGAGTGCGGAGTCGACCTCATCGCGGGAGGTACCGTCACCCGATACGATGTCGACTTCCACTAGCTGCATCGCATTTTCGGTGAGCGTGCCAGTTTTGTCGACACACACGGTGTCGACACGCGCGAGACCTTCGATGGCGGGCAACTCATTGACCAGCACTCGATGTCGCCCCAAGCGCACCACCCCAAGGGCAAATGCGATGGTGGTCATGAGGACAAGCCCCTCAGGGACCATGGGCACCAGCGTGGCGACCATCCCCAGCAGCGCATCGTTGAAATCATCGCCGGCGACAAAGAGCTGCGTATAGATTGCCAGGGCGCCGACGGGAATGAGAATCCAGGAAATGTAGGTCAGGATCTTGTTGATGCCGCGGAAGAGCTGGGAATCAGTCAGCGTGAATTTGTTGGCCTCAGCTGCGAGCTTGGCGGCGTAAGCCTCCTTGCCCACTTTGGTGGCCTGATATCGCGCCGACCCCACCACGACCGAGGAACCCGAGTAGACCATGTCCCCAACGCTCTTATCGACGGCATCGGATTCACCGGTGAGAGAGGACTCATCGACAGCCACGTCAGAGGCGTAGCGGAGAATACCATCAACGACGATTTGGTCACCGGGACCAACCTCGATGAGATCGTCGAGGACGACGGACTCGCGGTCGATCTCGCGAGCAGGCTCCCTGTCGCGAATGACCATGGGTTTTGCACGGCCGACAATGGAAAGCTTGTCCAGTGTGCGCTTGGCACGCAGTTCTTGGATGATGCCGACGATAGAGTTGGCGATAATCAGCAGACCAAAGGCACCGTTGACGATTGAGCCGGTATAGAGCACGACTGCGAATAAAACAGCGAGAATACCGTTAATCCGGGTAAACACATTGGCACGGATAATGTCCCACACACTGCGCCCGGATGTTGGCGGCAGCTCGTTGACGTGCCCCAACTCGATGCGTTGCTGGACCTGCTGTTGAGTAAGACCACTGTCGGGAGTTTTCCACGAGCCCATGCCTGCCTACCCTATTCGCCTAATTGCTGAACCTATTCGACCTATTTGCCAATGAAATTTGGTTCGCGCTTTTCGGCTCGCGCCTTCGATGCCTCCGCAGCATCCTCGGAAGCCCACACCGTGTCGTAGAGCTCCTGCTGGTAGTCCTTCAACGGGCTATGTGTCTCATCGTCGTTGAGCACTGCCTTGTGGTAGGCCAGCGACAGGGGCGCGTAGGTGGCGATACGAAGCGCTACCTCCTCCGCCTTGTCCGGACCACCGAGGTAGGAAGCCAGACCACAACCGCGGGCGGCTTCCTGATCCATGCGCTCGGCCGCCAACAAAATAGTGCGGGCGCGGGCACCGCCGACGAGTACGCGTACACGGCGAATTGTCCAGGCATCGACAGCGATACCGAGCTTGACCGGCGGAATCATAAACCAGCCGCGCTCACCCACGACGCGCAAATCGGCCGCCATCGCCAGCTGCATACCAGCCCCGACAGCCGGCCCCTGCACATCCGCTATAACCACCAGACGGCTGGCCTCGATTGTGCGCAGCATTCGACGGAGCTGTTCGTGGAAGGAATCTTCATGGTGCTGGCCACTCAGGTCAGCACCAGCGCAGAAAGCACGACCTTCGCCGCGCAGCAGGATAACGCGCTGCTCTGGAACCTCAGCGGCAGCTTCCACCGCATCGGCGATGTCACGACACACGTCGGCAGTCAAGGAGTTGCGCTTATGATCTCGGTCGATGGTGATAGTGACAATTGCGCCGTCGGCTTCGACGCGGATTTCAGATGCTGGGTTCGTCATAGCATTTAGGCTACCCGCGAAATACCAATAGTGATGGGGCTATAAGCAAATCTAAATTCGCTTATTCGTTGCCGAATACCCGCGGGTCGCCGCTCAGGCGCCCGTCGGCACGCGCCATCGACGCAATCGTTTCCATGTCCTCGTCGGTGAGTTCAAAGTCGGTGACCTGAAAGTTCTCCTTGATGCGCGACGGCGTGCCCGACTTCGGGATGGCCACGATACCACGCTGAAGGTGCCAGCGGATAGCAACTTGGGCGGGAGTTTTACCCAGGCGATCTGCGATTTCAGCAATCGACGAGCCCTCAAAGTACTTCGCGCGCCCCAGCGGCGACCAAGCCTGCGTGACGATACCGCGACGGCGATCGTCTTCAACCTGCTCATTCTGCGGGAACTGCGGATGCAGCTCAATCTGGTTGACCACCGGAGTCTCCGAGAGCTGGTCGAGCACCTCTGGGTAAAAGTTCGCCACACCAACCGAGCGAATCAGCCCCTCACGCTTGAGCTCCAGCAGCGTATCGAAACACTGCCCAAACGTCCCCTGCTTCTCCACCGGCCAGTGCACAAGCACCAGGTCAACGTAGTCAAGGCTGAGCCGTTCTAAAGATGCCCGCACGGACTCGCGCGTCGCCGCCGACCCCTGCGCATCGTTCCAGACCTTCGTGGTCACGAAGATATCTTCACGCTTTACGACGTTCGCAGCGACCGCATCAGCAATACCCTGCCCAACCCCTCGCTCATTGCGATAGAGCGATGCGGTGTCGATGTGGCGGTAGCCGATTTCCAGGGCGTAGCGCACGGATTCGCGCGCCTGCTCATCGTCAAGCTTGTAGGTACCGAACCCCAGAATCGGGATGGCGTTGCCATCGACCATTTCCACGTTGGCAATTCCGGTTGTCGCTGCATCGTACTTCAGATTGAGTGTGGTCATGCCAACCGAGTGTACGGACTGAAAATTTTTTAGATTTTTTCTACCCCGCTGACCTGCGGTTTAGAAAGGTGAGTGCGCTTCATTTTGTTGTAAACAGTTGACGCAGCGTTGTGTTTATACAACACTTTGGAGTGTGTCCCCAAAGATTAAACCCAAAGAACCGATATTCAACAGAATTTCAGTGCTGCGGGCAGAACACGGACTCAGCCGAGCCGAACTAGCCAAACAAGTAGAGGTCAATCCTCAAACGATTGGCGCGTTGGAGCGAGGTGACCACTACCCCAGCTTGGATCTGGCATTTCGCATCTGCGCGGTGTTCGATCTCCCCGTTGAGGCGGTGTTTTCTCGCGAGGAATTCAAGCCCATGTCCTCTGCCCTATACCGAAAGGAAAGCTAACGATGCCAGCTATTCGGACTGAAGACGCAACACCGAACTTTTTCGAAAAGCTAGAAGCCCGGCGCGAAGCGAAGTACACAAAGCGTGTCGAGCAGATGTCGAGCTGGTTGCCCAAGTGGCGCAACCAGGCGGCGCGGCGGAAGCTGGTCATCGCATTCGAGGTGTGCCTTGTGCTGATGCTGCTGAGCGGCATCGCGCTTCTCGGTAGCCTGACCGATATTTTCCCGGGATGGCTTTCTCTGCTCTGGCCAGTGATTTCCCTCATTATGGTCGTCGTCTGGACCAGCCTCAACATCACAGTCGACATGGTTGACAGCGCACCGACCTCGCTACTGGACGAATACCAGCAGGAACAGATTCTGAACCTGCGGGGGCTGACATATCGCTGCTTCACCTACTTCGGCTTGGTGGCCTTCCTTGCTCTCGTTCTGGTGGGCACCTATGTCCTGAACGCGCAACCTGACTGGGGACGCTACATTCCGTACAGCTTCGGAATCTTCGGAATTATCGCTTTCCTCTACATTTCCACGCTGCCCACCGTCGTCTACGCCTGGAATCTGCGCGACGACTAGTACGGGCTCAAAAACTCATATCCCTCCTCTGCCCTTCACTCCTCAATCTAAGGATCACCATGAACAGCCTCATTATTGACGGGCTTGAGAAGTCCTACGGAGACCTGCAGGTTCTCCGTGGCATGAGCTTCCAAGTTCACCCTGGAGAAATCTACGGCTTCGTCGGCTCTAACGGTGCCGGCAAGACCACCACTATGCGCATTGCCCTGGGCGTGCTGGCCACCGATAAAGGCGAGGTGCGCATCGGCGATACCCCGATGAATGACTCGCTGCGCCGCACGATTGGCTACATGCCAGAAGAACGCGGCCTCTACCCCAAGGCTGAAGTCCGCAAGCAGCTGATTTACTTTGCTCGCCTACACGGTGTGCCCACCAAGCGCGCGGAATCCAATGCCGACAACTTGTTGGAGCGCCTCGGTCTCACCGAGCGTGCCAACGACAAGGTCGACACGCTCTCGCTCGGCAATCAGCAGCGCGTGCAGCTGGCAGCCTCCCTCGTCCACGACCCAGAAATACTAGTCCTCGACGAGCCCTTCTCTGGTCTCGACCCAGTTGCGGTCAAGGTGATGAGCTCCGTACTCAAGGAGTACGCCGACCGCGGCACCCCGATTGTGTTCTCTTCCCACCAGCTCGACCTTGTCGAGCGCATGTGTGACCGCGTCGGCATCATCCGCGACGGCCGCATGCTCGTGGAAGGCACTGTTGATGAGCTGCGAGCACGGGGCCCACGGGCTTTCGTCGTCAAGCTCGATGGTGCGCCCCAGGATTGGGCGACCTCCGTCGAGGGCGTGACAAGCGTGGAGCGTGATACCCATGGTGCCACCGTCGTTCACCTCGATTCCAACGCCCCCGCCGACACCGACCAGAAGCTGCTACACAGCGCGATGGCAGCGGGAACGGTCCGTTCGTTTGGACCTCTGCAAATTCCACTTACCGAGCTCTACCAGGAGGCCGTACAGCAATGAGCACCAACACTTACAACGCCTCAACGGCCGTCAAGACTGTTTTCGTCCGCGAACTCCGCGAGCATCTGCTGAAGAAAAGCTCGCTAATCACGCTCATCATCATGGCAGTGGCGGCCGTCGGCGGTATCTTCGTTGCCGACTACATGACCTCCAAGTCCGATAATGACACCGTAAAAATCGCGGTCGTCGGAGAAGCGCCGTTCGCGGACTCTCTCGCCGACGCTACCGCCGAAATAAAGGATGCTGAAGGCGCGGATGCCGCAGCCGGCGCATTTGCCACAGCATCGCTCTCACCGTTGGAGATTACGTCCGCGGCAGACGACAAGGCCGCTCGCGCTGCCGTCACCGACGGCGACGCCGACGCCGCTCTCGTCCCCGACACCGCAGAAGGCAAGGAGAGCTCGTGGAAGCTGCTTGCCGACGACGCCCCATCCTGGCTGGCCCCAATGCTGCAGGAATCGCTGCAGAAACAAAATGAAGCCATGCTGCTCAGCGAAAACGGAATCAACCCCAGCGAGTTTTTCTCCAAGACTCAAAGCGCAGCCGTGTCGGTGGAGTCGCTGGATGAAGCCAAAGACGAGAAGATGCCCGCAGTGGTCATCACACTGATTGGTGTGATGGTCATGATGACCGCCATCCTCGTCTTCGGCGGCGCGGTGGCCACCAGCGTCATCGAGGAGAAGTCCTCCCGCGTCATCGAGATCATTCTCTCGACCGTTCGCCCGGCGCACCTGCTGGCTGGCAAGATCCTCGGCGCCGGTCTGGCTGGCATCATCATGATGAGCGTGCTGACCGCCAGCGCCGCAGTTGCCCTCATGATTACCGGATTGGCGGAGAGCTTCGATGTGCCGTGGTCCGCAGTCTGGCTGCTGGTCCCGTGCTTCATCCTCGGTTACTTCTTCTTCGCCGCGCTGTATGCAGCCTCCGCATCCTTGGTCAGCCGTATGGAAGATTTCCAGGGCGCACAGATGCCGGTACTGGTGTTCTCGCTGATCACGATGTATGTTCCGCTGTTTGGCTGGAGCAAGCTGGACTCTACCGTCATGCAGATTGCAGCGTGGATTCCACCGGTTTCCATCACCACTGCCCCGATGCAGTACGCCGTTGGCAACTTCTCCGCACTCCAGTTGGCGGCTTCGCTGCTAATCATGGTTGTGGGAGTAGCCGCAGTCATCGCACTCGCCGCCTGGATCTACCCGCGCAATGTCCTGCGCACCGGTGCCGCGGTCAGCTGGAAGAAGGCTCTGACAGCCAAGAGCTAGCCCCAGCCCTGCCCAAAAGAGCGTGGCTCCTTCGGTCACGGTCACCTAAAACCGAATCATCGTCAATCGCGTAGTTTGCTCAGCGCACCTTATAGGCCTTTGCGCAGCGCGCCTTATAGAACATGGTCCGCCGCAAACTGCGCGATTTTTCCTGTCTCGCCATAGGAGGTCTGCGCCCCCACGCCTGTCGCCGCATGAGCCGAGACCACCGCCGCAAGACGAGCTGCCGTCACCACATCATCGCCCGCGGCCAACGCGGTGAGGACCGTACCCATGTACGCATCACCGCAGCCCGTGGTGTCCACGACCTCGATGGGCAGCGCTGGAATGCGAGTGACTGCCACCTCGCTTTCCGACGTCCTCAAGACCGCAGACCCCTCCCCGCCAAGTGTGACAATGGCCGTGGAAATCCCGTGTTCGTCGGCAAGCGCGCGCCCAACCGCATCCCACTGACCGTGCTCGCAACCGGCGACCGCGCGCTCGGAGCCGATGATGGCTGCGAGTTCGTGCTCGTTGACAATGAGGACATCGACCAGCGCGAGCAGATCCTCACTGACCGCCCGAATCGGCGACAGGTTGAACACCACCGGCACACCCGCATCGTGGGCAATCTGTGCGGCGGCCAGGACAGCCTCATCACAAATCTCCAGACACAGACCGAGGCACCCAGCCCGCTGAATCTTGTCCGCATGACTGCGCACCATCTCAGCATCGACTTCACCATTGGCGCCAGCGGAGATGACAATGAAATTCTCCGCCGCATCATCAACGACAATCATGGCTGTACCAGTGGCAGAGTCGACGGTCTCAACTGCAGAGATGTCCACGTGAGCGTCGGTAAGCGCGTCGCGCAGCAACTGCGCATTGGGATCCGAACCGACCGCGCCGACCAGTTCCACGGCCGCGCCCAGTCTTCCAGCCGTCGCCGCCTGATTCGCCGACTTACCGCCCGGCAGAATGCGCAGAGGACTGCCCTCGATAGTCTCGCCACCATGCGGCAGGCGCTTCACGGTGACGGTCAGGTCTGCGTTGATGGAACCGACGACACATACGTTTGGCCTCTGTTCAGCCAGCTCGGTGAGGCGCTCAGTAATCGGCATTGGTTCGACTCCTCGGTAGTGCGGACACGTTTTTTCCGACAATAGCGCTACCCCTTTCCGCCCACCATCAACTAAGCCGGTTTACCCCTTGTTTACTACCGTGGAGGTATGGCTAGAATCAGCGCCCAACAAGTAATAGATACCGTCCTCGACCACGGAAGTTTCACATCCTGGGACGGCGCGCCCGAGCACGGCAACATCGACGAGGCCTACCGCGGCACACTGTCCCGCGCCGCTGAGAAAACCGGTCTCGATGAGGCCGTTATCACCGGCGAAGGCACCGTCGGCGGCAAGCGCGTCGCCGTCATCTGTTCTGAGTTCGGCTTCCTCGGCGGTTCTATCGGCGCCGCAACCGCTCGTCGTATTATTCGCAGCATCGAGCGCGCGACTGCGGAGCAGCTGCCCCTGTTGCTCTCCCCGACCTCGGGCGGCACTCGCATGCAGGAGGGCACTGCGGCGTTCGCGCTCATGATCTCTATTACCACCGCAGTGGCGCGCCACAAGGATTCTCACTTGCCATTCCTGGTGTACCTGCGCAATCCCACCACCGGTGGTGTCATGGCGTCGTGGGGGTCGGCAGGCCACTTCACCTTCGCAGAGCCCGGCGCACTTCTCGGCTTCCTCGGCCCGCGCGTCGTCGAGCTCGCTACCGGCGAACCCATGCCCGAAGGCGTTCAGACCTCCGAGAACCTGTTCAAGCAGGGCATTATCGACGGCATCATTCCGCTCGAAGGTCTGCGCGGCGCTGTCCGCCGCACCATCGACGTGCTTGCCGACGGAGACCCCAGCGAACCCACCCCACCGCCAGTAGCAGCCATTGATGGTCGCGATACCTGGGAAGCTATCCTGCGCACCCGCGATACTTCTCGTCCAGGTGGCGGCGACATTATCGATGCCCTTGTCGACTGCTCCGTGCCGATTTCCGGCACTGGCGATGGCCACAAGTCGCTGTCGGTTCGGGCTCGCCTGGCGCGGATTGGTGAGCGGCCGGTGATTCTGGTCGCCCAGGATCGCCATAATCAGCCACCCCTGGGCACGCATCCAATGGGTCCGGGTTCTCTGCGTTTTGCCCGCCGTGCGATGCGCATCGCGGAAAGCCTGAACATTCCGCTGGTCACGGTCATTGACACCCCAGGCGCTGAGTTGACCAAGGACGCCGAGGAAAATGCCATGGCCGGCGAGATTGCCCGCACCTTGACCACGCTGGTGAACTTGAAGGTTCCGACCGTGTCACTCATTCTCGGCCAGGGCTGCGGTGGCGGTGCGCTGGCCATGCTGCCCTCTGACCGCGTGCTGGCAATGCACGATGCTTGGATGTCTCCGTTGCCGCCGGAGGGTGCTTCGGCGATTATCTACCGGGACACCGAGCATGCCCCGGAAATGATGGAGGAGCAGGGCGTTGGCGCCGAGGCCATGCTGAAGACCGGGGTCATCGACGAGATTGTGGCCGAACCTGAGAATCCGGCCGAACTGCCCCGCCGTGCTCTGAGTGCTATCGAGCACGCCCTCTGGGAGCTGGAGAAGAATCCGGCTCGCGTTGGCCGTGAGCAGCGTTTCGACCACTACCGTCGCTTCGCGCTGGGTGAGTAAGGGGTCTGGGGGCTGGTGTGGGGCTGGTGTGGGGCTGGTTTGGGCCTTCAGCCCCCCCACCCCAACCTCAGAAAGCAAGAAAGTGACTGAGTTTATGACACTTTTGGG
>NZ_NOVT01000009.1:0-74069 GCF_008042455.1 Corynebacterium sp. LK10 | reverse complement strand
CACTTTTCTTTACTTAACCCCCGACGCCCAGCGCACCACTAACCAAAAGCAAAAAACGCCAGCTCCAACCGGAACTGGCGTTTAGAATTGCGACCCTGACGGGACTTGAACCCGCGACCTCCGCCGTGACAGGGCGGCGCGCTAACCAACTGCGCCACAGGGCCATCATGATTTTTAGTGGTACTCCCAACGGGATTCGAACCCGTGTTGCCGCCGTGAAAGGGCGGAGTCCTAGGCCTCTAGACGATGGGAGCCCGACTTAACGCTGCAAAGAGTTGCCCACTCAGTGGCACACTCCGCGTACACCTGCAGTGTATGAACATTGCATTTGCGCGCGCTCTTGGCAACGTAAAGAACTATAGAGGATAAGTACCCTTTTCCCAAAATCCACGGTTGAACTGGAGTTTCTTACTATTTCCGCGGACGCTACTAGTACTCAGATAAGCTCGCAACTATGGCAATTCCGGATTTCATTGTTCAGCTCCGTGAAAAAGTGGGCCACGCTCCGCTCTGGCTCCCCGGTGTCACGGCTATCGTCATTCGCGATGTTCCGCCGAATGCACCGATGTACGCCTTGCCCGAGGTCTTGCTGGTTCGTCGCTCCGATAATGGTGAATGGACCCCAGTCACCGGAATTATCGACCCGGACGAGCAGCCTCACGACGCCGCCGTGCGAGAGGTAAAGGAAGAAACGGGACTCGATGTCACAGTTGAGGCCCTGCTTGGAACTGGCGCCGTTGGCCCTATCGAACACCTCAACGGCGATGTTTCCTCATATCTGGATATCTCCATGCGCTGCAGTGTTGTTGGCGACGACGTCCCCTATGTCGCTGATGATGAATCCACTGATGTCGGATGGTTCCAGATCTCACAGATGCCACCGATGAAGCCACGCTTCCGCTTGATAGTCGCCGATGCAGTGGCGCAGCTTAAGCACCCGGCGGGCTTCAAGCCACGGATGGGCTACCACAAGCGGGAGAAGTAGGTGCCACAGAGGGCAAATACAGGCAAGATACTACAAAACCCCAGGCTGTTGATGACCTGGGGTTTTGCGTGCTTGTGGGCCCTGCGGGGCTCGAACCCGCGACCTGCGGATTAAAAGTCCGTAGCTCTACCAGCTGAGCTAAAGGCCCGCGCAACAAAATAGCCTAGCAATTACGCGCTTGTTTTTAATAATTGCCCTCCGGAGTTTTGCCCTGCCCGCGTCGATAAGTTCACACCCCGGAACTTTTTACCCCTCCTGTCCGACTGAATTAATAAGCAGGAATACTGCGGGCACTTGATGCAGGCTTCGACAAATCCGACGAAGTACACGCATCGTTTATGTCTACTTTTTCAGTCGAGGAAACATGGATGTCGTCGATATATCTCGTTGGCAATTTGGCATAACCACCGTCTACCACTTCATTTTTGTCCCACTGACAATTGGTCTAGCTCCGCTCGTCGCGCTCATGCAGACACTGTGGGCCACGACGAAAAATGACCTTTGGTACCGAGCGACGCGGCTTTTCGGCACCATCTTCATTATTAACTTCGCCATGGGCGTAGCCACGGGTATCGTCCAGGAATTCCAGTTCGGTATGAACTGGTCGGAGTACTCCCGCATGATCGGTGATGTCTTCGGCGGCCCGCTGGCTCTTGAAGGCCTCATCGCATTCTTCCTGGAATCCACTTTCCTGGGACTGTGGATTTTCGGCTGGGGGCGTATTCCCACCTGGATGCACACGCTCTCGATTTGGATTGTCGCTATTGCGGTGAATATCTCGGCGTATTTCATCATCGTCGCCAATTCGTTCATGCAGCATCCTGTAGGCGCGGTCTACAACCCGGAAACCGGCCGCGCAGAGCTTACAGACTTTGGCGCACTGTTGACCAACTCCACTGCCTTGGCAGCTTTCCCGCATGCCGTGGCCAGCTCTTTCCTTACCGCCGGCACGCTCGTTGTCGGCGTCAGTGGCTGGTGGCTGGTTCAGAGCCGCCGCGGTGGCCAGAGCAATACTGTTCACGAACGGACGTTTCACAAGTCCATGAAGGTCGGGCTCTGGACAACTGTGCTCAGCTCGCTGGCGGTGTTTATCACCGGCGATATCCAGGCCAAGCTTATGTTCGAGCAGCAGCCGATGAAGATGGCATCGGCCGAGTCCCTGTGCCACACGCAGACAGATCCAATGTTCTCGATTCTGACCGTCGGTACGCACAACAATTGCGACTCGGTGCTGCATCTCATCGAGGTGCCATGGGTGCTGCCTTTCCTGGCCGAGGGCAAGTTCAGTGGCGTCACGCTCCAGGGCGTGCAGGACCTGCAAGAAAAAGCTGAGGCGGTCTTCGGCCCAGGCAATTACTCTCCGAATCTGTTCGTCACATACTGGTCTTTCCGCGCCATGATTGGGCTCATGGTCGGTTCTCTGGCTATCGCGTTTTTCGCTTGGCTATTTACTCGCAAGGGGCGCGTGCCGACGGGCAAGCGAGCCCGCATTTTCGCCGCTTGCAGTATCCTCGCGATTCCGTTCCCGTTCTTGGCCAGCAGCGCTGGCTGGATCTTTACGGAGATGGGCCGTCAGCCCTGGATTGTGCACCCGAACCCGGATCACGCGGGCGACCCGCGCACCGAGCTGATTCGCATGACCGTCGATATGGGTGTGTCCGACCACGCACCGGCCACGGTGATTATCACCCTGGTGGGCTTTACCCTGCTCTACCTGATTTTGGCAGTGGTGTGGTTCTGGTTGATTCGCCGCGCAGTTATTGCCGGACCTCCGACCGAATCCGCTGAGGCTATCAACGCCATCGGCAATGACCCCGAGCACGCTGGCCCGTCGTCACCAATCGCTACCAATCTGGGCGCGATCATCTCGTCTCCGGTTCGATTCAACAAGGTCCATGCCCAGTCCGCTGCCAGCCCCGACTCCGAAGTCTCCGCGACTGAGGACACAAAGTAGATAAGGATGTATCTCTGACATGTTCGGATTAGATCTTCCCGTTTTGTGGTTTGTCCTGATCGCGTTCCTGTTCGCCGGCTACTTCCTTCTCGAGGGCTTTGACTTCGGCGTCGGAATGCTGCTGCCGTTCGTTGGCCGCGATGAACCGCGTCGTAAAGCGATGCTCGGAACTATCGGGCCGGTATGGGACGGCAACGAAGTGTGGCTAATTACCGCTGGCGGCGCGCTCTTCGCGGCGTTTCCGGAATGGTATGCGTCTATGTTTTCCGGCTTCTACCTGCCGCTCTTCCTGATTCTGGTGGCGTTGATTGTCCGTATCGTCGGGCTGGAATGGCGCTTCAAAGTCAACGATGAGCACTGGCGCGCCTGGTGCGACCGCGCGATTATCTTCGGCTCCTGGCTGCCTCCAATTCTGTGGGGCGTAGCGGTCGCGAACCTGGTGCGCGGTGTCCCGCTGAATGCCGACAAGAACTTGGACTCCGGCTTTAGTACCCTGCTCGGGTTGCTGAACCCGTACGCTCTGGTCGGCGGGATTGCGTTTGCGGCTGTGTTCGCTCTTCACGCAGTTACGTTCCTGCGGCTGAAGACCGCCGGCAAGCTACGCGACGAGGTCGGCAACGCCGCTCGAATTCCGGCACTGTCGGCGCTGATTTTTGGCGGCGTGTTCCTCATCTGGACACAGTTGGGATACGGAAAGACCTGGCTGTGGGCTGTTGTCGTTATCGCCGTCGCGGGGCTGGTCATTGCCATCTCCGCAACCGTAGGCAACCGCGACGGCATCGCTTTTTCCGCAACCGCCGTCACCGTGACTGCCGTCACCACCGTTGTCTTCGGCGCCATGTACCCGTACCTGATGCCGACGACGCTTGCCGACGGCGTCTCCCTCGATATCTGGAATTCCGCCTCTAACCCTTACACGCTGAAAATCATGACCTGGACCGCGCTGGTGATTACCCCACTGGTGATTGCCTACCAGGCGTGGACATACTGGGTATTCCGCAAGCGGTTGATGGCTGAGCGTAAGGTCTCGCAGTAGACCGTCCGTTGGAGGTTAGTTTCTAAAAAGTGGCACCTGTCGATCCGAAACTATTCAAGCTGTCGGCCCCAGCCTGGCGTTGGGTCATTTTCGCGGGCGCACTGACCGCCGCGAGCACAGGTGCCACAATCGCGTTGGGGCTGGCAATCGGCACTATTACGGCGCAGGTTCTGGGTGAGGCAACTCCTAATTGGACATTATTCGCGCTGATAGCCACGGCCGCTGTACTCGTTCGGGTGGCCTGCTCCTACGCGCTCGTGCGTTTCGGCCAATCTGCGGGTGCACGCGTGGCCACAGACCTGCGCAGCCGGGCACTGCGAGCCCTGGCTCTGCGCGATCCTCGCACTGTCGACACCGCGCACTGGCGCGCATTGCTTTCGGTCGGGCTCGATGGTGTGGCCGTCTACGTGGCGGAATTCCTCCCCGCACTGGTGGCCGCAGCGCTGGCTACCCCGATGGCACTGGTCGCAGTCGCATGGTTGGACCTCCCATCGGTTGCCATCGCGGTTGTCACGCTGCCACTCATTCCACTGTTCATGTGGCTGGTAGGTCGCCTCACTGAGGGCCACACAGAACGCCGTCTGGCCGACATCGGCACGGTGCGTGGTCAGATTCTCGACCTGGTCATCGGCCTGCCAACGCTCAAAGCGCACAACATGGCCGACACCCCCAGCGAGGAAATCAAGCGCCTGTCGACCCGCCACCGGAAATCCACCATGGAGGTCCTGCGCATCGCTTTCCTATCCGCGTCGGTCCTGGAATTCCTCACCACCCTGTCAATCGCCCTCATCGCCGTCGGCATCGGTTTCCGACTTCTGGGAGGCCACATGACGCTGGCAACCGGCCTGGCAGTGCTCATCATCGCCCCAGAAATCTATGGCCCGGTGCGCCAGGTTGGCCAGAAATTCCACGCCGCCCAGGACGGTGTGGTCGCTGCCACCGAAGTCACGGAACTGTTAGACAAGGACGCTGGCCAGACTCCAAACTCCACAGACACCACCTCTGAAACTGTGGAAGAGGTGGCCGAAGGAACGTCGTCAAGCAGTGTCCACAGCGCCCCCACGGTCGTGTTCGAACGCCTTTCCGCGCCGGGGCGAGACGGCGTGCGGCCAAGTGAATTAAGCGCCATCGCGCAGCCAGGCACAGTGACGGTGCTGGCGGGGCCGAACGGCGTGGGCAAGACGACAGCGCTGCTTGCGGTCGCCGGCATCGTGCACGAGGGGTTGGAAGGCTCCGTAACTATTCGCGACGGCCAGCGCATTCTCCGTGACCAGGATCTGCTGCGGCGCATCGCGTGGCTGCCCCAGCGCCCAGTGTTGGACGCAGCGACGGTGGGAGACAATTCGCGGCGCTCGCTCGGGCAACGTCAGCGGGAGGCGCTTCGGCGCGAGCTTGCCGACGACACCCGCGACCTCGTCCTCCTCGATGAACCGACAGCTCACCTGGATGCCGACAGTGCGCAGTCCGTGATTAGGCTCCTGCACGCACGTGCCCGGCGCGGAGCCACAGTGATTGCCACCAGCCATGATCCGCTGTTGATTGCGGCCGCCGACGGCGTGGTGGAGGTGCAGTCGCGATGACTACTCTGCAAGCGCTTCGTCGCCTGGTGAAACCCCGCGACCTGGTGTGGCCGGTGTTGGCGGGCATCATCACGCTGCTGTCCGCGCTGAGTCTGACCGTGGTGTCGGCGTGGCTGATTACGCGTTCTTGGCAGATGCCACCGCTGATGGACATCACCTTGGCGGTGACGTCTGTGCGCGCGCTGGGTATTTCGCGAGCTGCGTTTCGATACCTCGACCGGTTGGTCTCCCACGATGTGGCGTTGCGCACCGCCGAGCGCTCGCGCGTGAAGCTATGGGAGCATTTCGTGGCCGACCGTACGCTGGCGCTGCGTGAGCGTTCCGATATTGTCACAGCGCTTGGGGCGAATATTGACGCACTTGCCGATGCCGTCGTGCGATCAATAGTGCCCGCATTGGTGGCGCTGATGACCTCTCTCATCGCCGTCATTTTTGTGGCTCTACTCTCGCCTGCCGCTGCGGTTCTCCTGGCGGTGGGACTGCTTCTGGCCGGCGGTGTTGCTCCTTACCTGACGTATCGCACCACTGCGCGCTCAAGTCAGCGTCGCGCGGCCGCGCTTCAGTCGCATGCCGCTGCCGTCGAAGCGCTGCTTTCCGACGCCGCCGGCCTGCGTATCCACGGCCAGTTGGATGAGGCAGTCTCTGCCGCGTCATCCTCCAGCAAAACGGTTGCGGCCATCGATGACGCCGCAGGTCGAGCAAATGCCCGCGCCTCCGCACTGAGCACCGCGGCTAGCGTGTTGACCGCTGTCCTGACCGTGGTCGTAGCGTCGTGGTTAGTGACGGATTCGGCCGGGGGCGCTGGCGGCGGTTTGCTGCACTCTCCCGAGTGGCTGACGGTTCTGGTTCTGGTGCCGCTGGCGGCTTTTGAGTCGGTTGGTCCGCTGCCAGCTGCTGCGCAAACACTGGCGCAATCGAGGGAAGCCTTGCTGACGCTCGCGTCAAGTGCGAGTGAATCAGGGGAAGCGGATGCCATGCGCTCAGCCCCAGTCCCCACAGCGCCAATCCACACGTCCCCGCTCGCTCAGAACCACCTGACAGTTCGGCCAACTCTGCAGGTTCAAGACTTAATCGTGGGCTACCCCGACGACAACAGTTCGAATACTGCGGAAGAGCCCGCTGCCCAGCCAGCTCAACTGCCGATGCAAAACTTCGAGGTCACCTTTGGCGACTACCGGGAGATCACGGCGCCGTCGGGAAGCGGAAAGACCACGCTGCTGAAGACAATCGCCGGACTAATCCCGCCGGTTGCGGGCACGGTGACTATCACTGACGGAGACGGACGTGAGCTGTGGCGCAGTGCGGCAAGTGCCGGAGAGCCCCACGTAAACACGGAGCAGTGCGACTTGGTGCGTTTTATCGCCGAGGATGAGCACATTTTCGCCACGACGGTGCGGGACAACATCTCTATTGGTAACCCGCAGGTCAGCGACGATGACATCTACTCCGTACTGGACGCCGTGGGCCTGCGCAATTGGGTCGATGCCGCACCCGACGGCCTGGACACGATTCTGGACAGCGGCGCGGACAGTCTCTCGGGTGGTCAGCGGCGCAGGCTCATTCTCACCCGGGCACTTGTCAGCACAGCGCCAATCCTGCTTCTCGACGAACCCACCGAACACCTCGACGAAGAGTCGAACCACATCCTGGAAATTCTTCGGAATACCACCGACCTGCCCGGTGGGAGGGGTCGCCGGACGGTGATCGTCGTCAGGCATCCGCGGACGCAGCGCTAACCGGGGCGATTCAACCGGCCGCCCAAAACAGATTCGAAAACGGCAGTTCAGCGTGACACAATACTGTACGTGTTAGATACCTCCACGAGTCCACTCAGCGCCGCCAAGCCCGCCGATGCCACGTCCGCGCACATGCACATCGGCCCCTTTGAGCTCGCTTCCCCCGTGGTACTCGCTCCGATGGCCGGTGTCACCAACGTGGCATTCCGAACGCTGTGCCGCGAGCAGGAGCTGCAGCGTACAGGCACGGTCTCGGGCCTCTATGTCTGCGAGATGGTCACCGCGCGAGCACTGGTCGAGCACAACGAGAAGACCATGCACATGACCACCTTCGCGCCTGACGAAAACCCGCGCAGCCTGCAGCTCTACACCACTGACCCGAAGTGGACCTACGAGGCCGCAAAGATGATTGTCGACGAAAACCTCGCCGACCACATCGATATGAACTTCGGCTGCCCGGTACCGAAGGTCACTCGCAAGGGCGGCGGCTCGGCACTGCCGTATAAGCGCCGTCTCTTCGGCAACATCGTCGCCGCAGCGGTAAAAGCCACTGAGGGCACGGACATCCCGGTGACCGTGAAATTCCGCGTCGGTATCGACGACGAGCACCACACGCATCTCGATGCCGGCCGCATCGCCGCTGAGATGGGCGCCCAGGCTGTGGCTCTGCATGCCCGCACCGCAGCGCAGCGCTACTCCGGCCACGCTGACTGGTCGCAGATCGCGCGGCTGAAGGAGCACATGGTCGACTCCGGCTACAGCGATATCCCGGTGCTTGGCAACGGCGACATCTTTGCCTCCACCGATGCCCGCAAAATGCTCGACGAGACCGGCTGCGACGGTGTCGTCGTCGGTCGCGGCTGCCTTGGCCGCCCGTGGCTGTTCGCGCAGTTGTCCGCCGAGCTGCGTGGCGAAGAAGTGCCGCCGGCACCAACATTTGGTGAGGTCGCGGGGATTATCCGTCGTCACGCGGAACTGCTCGTGGAGCACGAGGGCGAGCGTAAAGGCTGCCGCGACCTGCGCAAGCACATTGCCTGGTACCTGCGGGGATACCCTGCCGGTAGTGAGGTGCGGAAGTCTCTTGCGCGCGTCGATTCGCTGGCAACGCTCGACGAGATTCTCGCACCGCTTTACGACGGCCCCAGCGCCCACGCCCGCCCGGAGGACGCCGACGGCGCCCGCGGCCGACAGGGGTCCCCTGCAAAGGTGGTCTTGCCGGAGGGCTGGCTGGACGACCCGGAGGACGACACCGTGCCCGAGGGCGCGGAGATTATGCACTCCGGTGGCTAAGCTTCGGTTCTGAGCGAGTGTTTACATAACTTTACGAGGGGTAATTGGGGGCTCCCCACTAACGCGCGACGTTGTTGAGGATTGCCTACTATGGAACGCATGCGCACTGTCTACCGAGAACAAATGGACAACTTGGCTCACAGCCTGATTGTGATGTGTGACCGAGTTGGCTCCATGCACAAGCTTGCGAACAAGGCTCTCTTCGAGGCTGATTTGGTCTCGGCTGAAACAGTTCTTTCCCAGATTGATTCTCTCGAGGACCTGCGCCAGGATGCGGAGCAGCGAGCCTTCGAGCTGTTGGCCCGCGAAGCTCCTGTGGCTGGTGATCTCCGACAGATTGTCAGTGGCCTCTACATTGTCGAGGACATCTCCCGCATGGGCGCGTTGAGTGTGCATATTGCCAACGTTGCCCGGCGTCGCCACCCGAACAAGGCACTGCCGGAGCCCGTGGAGGGGTTCTTCCGCGAGATGGCCTCCGTATCTGAGCAGATGACGCACGAAACCCGTCAGGTGCTCATCGACTACGACGTTGACCAGGCATTGGCCTTGGATAAGACCGATGACAGCATCGATGACATTCACCAGCACCTGTTTACGCTGACCAACGACGATAATTGGCCACACTCCCCTGCGCAGACAGTGGATGTCACTCTGCTGAGCCGCTTCTACGAGCGTTACGCGGATCACGCTGTCGAGGTTGCCGCCCGGATTATTTACCTGGCCACCGGTTACAAGCGCGATGTCTACCTGGACAAGCTTGAGGACGAACGCGACCAGCGCAGCTTTAACCAACGCCTGCAGGCCTTGGAGCGTCACCTGCGGATGTAGGTTCGTGAAGCTGCAGGCTGTTGGGGGTTGGGCTGTAGGGCTGCTGGGCGGGGCTGGGTGTTGGGCTGAGCTGTAGAGATGTTGGGGGCTGTTGAGCTGCGTCGATGGGCCAACTGGCACGGGGTTTTAAACCGAAGTGGAGCTGTTTTTAAGCCACACCAGGCTAAACACTGCCCCAGCCACAACACCGCCTCAAACCGAGAAACTGACTAGGTTTATGACACTTTACCGCCTGTAAACGCTATTCACCTGTCATAAACCTAGTCAGTAACTGTTTGTGCGATTACTTTTCGCGTTAGATGTCTGGAGAATGCCGATTCCTATATCGTGTCCATCCCCGCGGCCCAAGAGACAGCCGCTACTCAAGAGACAGCAACAAAAGACTTCTTTGACATTAAATCTGGGGTGACTGCCAGAACTCCCTGATCTGCCCCATCAATGGGCACAACGATTACCACGTTACCTGCGATTTCGCCGTTCTCATACACCGTCTCGAGGGTGTCAAACTCGTCAGGCGCCACCGCCCAAAGCTCCGTTTCGTCCGTGGTTTGGCCACCTGCAGTTACATAATTAATACCAAGCCAGGAACTCTGCCCCTGAGGGTCATTCCCCTTGTACTTTGCAGTAACATGCACAAGTCCGTATACAAACCCCTCTGGAGCAGGGTCATTGAACTGATTTTCCGCCAGAACCTCATCGTTAGCGTTTAGATTTACGCTATCGATAGTAATGGCCCACTGCTCACTTTCGATGGTCGTTCCAATCGGCAACGGATTCTCCCGACTACTGCCCGCAGCACCAGAATCGGAAGAATCAGATTTGCTTCCATCCGGGCTAGAGGCAGTCGTATCCCGATTGAACGCATCATCCACGGCATTGCCTACCGAAGAAACAAATACAATTGGCGCAATGAGCAATCCCAACACAGAAAGAATCAGAGCGATAAGAGCTGGTTTTTTGGTAGTTGCGCGCTGAAACAGTCCGACGACCGATAAAATAAATGCAACCGGTAGCGCCACCCAACCAATAATCAAAGCCCCCGGGATACAACCGAGTAAACCAATAATCGCAACTACAAGTGCAATGTAACCGACAATTGGCTTCGGCGCTTTCTCTTCGGCGATTACTGGCCAAGATTGCTCACCCACAGGGGAAAACTGAGGATTGAACTGCGCGTTTTGCTGGTTATCCATAATTGAATAACTCCTATGTAAATATATTTACCCAGATCCCTCTACAGTTTTCCGGGGGACGCTCGATTGCGTCTTCGGAAGATTACCCCGCCCGATAACAAACAGACAATTCCGCCCCAAAACAAACATTATTTTCACCCCCGGCCCCACACCGAAACAAACAGCAATCTCATAAACTGCAACAACAATAAGAGCCCCGTACCTCGCGTGAACACGCGTGAGGTACGGGGCTCTTTCTTTTGCTTATTACGGCATACGCCAAGCGTTTAACCGAAGCGACCGGAGATGTAGTCCTCGGTTTCCTTCTTGTCTGGATTCTCGAAGATCTTCTTGGTCGGGCCAACCTCAACCAGGCGACCCGGCTTACCGGTTGCCTCGAGGGAGAAGAATGCGGTCTGATCGGACACACGAGCTGCCTGCTGCATGTTGTGGGTCACGATGACGATGGTGAATTCTTCCTTCAGCTCATGAATCAGGTCCTCGATTGCCAGAGTGGAAATCGGGTCCAGTGCGGAACACGGCTCGTCCATCAGCAGAACTTCCGGCTCAACTGCAATTGCGCGTGCGATACACAGACGCTGCTGCTGACCACCAGAGAGGCCGCCACCCGGCTTGTCCAGGCGGTCCTTGACCTCATCCCAGAGGTTGGCGCCGCGCAGGGACTTCTCGGCAACCTCCTGGAGATGAGCCTTGTTCTTAACACCGGCCAACTTCAGGCCAGCCACGACGTTGTCCTCGATGGACATGGTCGGGAACGGGTTCGGACGCTGGAACACCATACCGATGGTGTTACGAACAGAGACCGGATCGATCTTCGGGCCATAGATGTTTTCGCCGTCGAGAAGCACCTCGCCAGTGACGTAGGCACCCGGGATGACCTCGTGCATACGGTTCAGCGAACGGAGCACGGTGGACTTACCACAGCCGGACGGGCCGATGAATGCGGTAACGGAACGCGGCGGGACGTGCAGGTCGACGTTCTGCACAGCGTGGAAATCGCCGTAGTAGATGTTGACATCGTTAAGGTCTAGGCGCTTAGCCATGGTCTTTCAAAAACCTTCCTTGAAATAGCGGACGTTAGGCGCCCAGCATTAACTGCTCTTGACGGAGAACTTGGCGGATATGACGCGCGCCAGGATATTGATGAGGGCAATGATGAGAACCAGCGTGAGCGCTGCGCCCCACATCTTGTCGAATGCCGCACCGGTATTACCGGCCTTGTACATGTCCAGCATGAACAGCGGCAGCGAGGACTGCGACTGGCCGAACGGGTTATAGGTGATGATTCGTGAGGTTGCAACCAGGATCAGCATCGGTGCGGACTCACCCATGACGCGGGCGACGGCCAGCATGATGCCGGTGACGATGCCCGACAGTGCGGTCGGGAGCACGATCTTCAAAATGGTCTTCCACTTCGGAACACCCAGAGCGTAAGAGGCTTCACGCAACTCGTGCGGAACGATGCGCAGCATTTCCTCGGTGTTGCGGACAACGATTGGCAGCATCAGCAGAACCAGCGCCAGCGAGACGGCGAAGCCGGAGCGACTCATGCCGAACATGACCACCCACATCGAGTAGATGAACAGCGACGCGACAATCGACGGCACACCGGAGAGAATGTCGACCATGAAGGTGGTGACCTTGCCCAGGCGGGAGTTACCTGCGTACTCGACCAAGTAGATGGCGACGAAGATACCGAACGGCACGGTCATGAGAGTAGTAACCAGAGCCTGAACCAAGGTACCGACGATTGCATGCGCAACACCGCCGGCAGACCCACCAACGGTGACACCGCGCTGGGATGCAGTCCACCACTCACCACTCAGCAGTGACGGGGTACCTCGGACGACAAGCTCGAAGAGAACCCACACCAGCGGGACCAGAGCAAGAGCCATGCAGAAGTAAATCAGGACCGTGGAGACGCTGTCCGCCACCTTGCGGGAACCCTTAATCTGGGTGAATGCCGACTCGGTGGTGGGGACCATGTCTGCAGGGCCGTGAGGCGAAGAATCAGTAGTTGAACTAGTCATTGTTACTTCTCGTTTCTTTTCCTACGACCTTGCTACTTCTTCGCAATCATTCGGGCTGCGGAGTTGACCACGAAGGTCAGCAAGAACAGCACCAAACCTGCGGACATGTAAGCGCCGGCCTTGAGGTTGTCATTGAACTCCGGTGCCGCATTAGCAATTGCGGTTGCGAAGGTGGTACCACCGTCGAAAAGCGAGCCACGGAATGCCGAGGACGGGGAGATTACGAGGTACAGAGCCATCGTCTCACCGAGGGCACGTCCCAGACCCAGCATCGAGCCGGAGATAAAGCCAGAACGACCGAATGGCAGAATAGCCAGCTTGACCATCTCCCAACGGGTCGCACCGAGAGCCAGCGATGCCTCAATGTGACCACGCGGGGTCTGAACAAAGACCTCACGGGTGGTAGCCGCAATAACCGGCAGAATCATAATTGCCAGCACAATGCCACCGGTGAAGAGGTTTCGACCGGTCTCGAATGCCGGCGAGTTTGGGTACAGGGCAAACATCGGGATAAAGCCCAGCGTCTTAGCCAACCACCCGTACAGACCAGCCAATGCCGGACCGAGAGCCATAAAGCCCCACAGACCGTAAACAATCGACGGCACTGCAGCCAGCAAATCCACGAGGTAACCCAGCGGCTTGACCATCTTCTTTGGAGCATAGGCAGTCAGGAAGATAGCAATACCCAGCGCAACCGGCATAGCCAGAATCAGCGCCAGGATGGAAACCGCGACGGTCACCAGAAACATGTTCGGAATACCGAAGTACATGGCGGAGGTATCCGCCAGGTTCCATCGTTCGGTGTAGGTGAAGAAGTTCGCTTCGTTACGGGACATTGCCGGAACTGCGCGCAGGAGCAGGAACACTGCAATTGCGATGATGGCAGCAGTCACCAATGCGGAAGATCCTACCGCCAGAATCTTGAAGATTCGGTCACCAGGACGAACAACGCCGGTCTGAATGGCTTGCTCTTCCGAGCTCTCGTCGCCGGAGGAATCCACCTGCGGTGCTGAGGACTGCAACAGACTGCTGTCTACAGCCTCCTGCTTCCCTTCAATGGGAGTCGAGGAACTCATGATCTCATTTCCTAAGTAGAAGTGATTTGTGCTTCAACGCACATGAAGACCGATTGGCCTCAGTACCCCTCTACGAGCGGTACCCAATCAACTGAGGTGTCGATGTATAAAGCCAACCGGTCTACGTCAGGTTTTCGGCCTACAGCTCAAATCTGCGTGGCCGGCTGAAGTGATCCTCGCGCCAACTGGGGTAACAACAGAGCCAACTCTGTTTTCCCCCGCGTTGCACGCAAAGAATTACTTGATAGCGTCAACCGCTGCGGACAGCTTGTCCTTGAACTCACCCTGAACCGGGATGTAACCCAGCTCTTCGAGCTCTGGGCCCTGGCCCTCTTCCAGAACAACCTTCAGGAAGTTCTTAACCAGGTCACGAGTCTGCTCGTCGTAACCAGCGGAGCAGACGATTTCGTAAGTGGTCAGAACCAGCGGGTAAGCGCCTTCCTCGTCCATTGCGAACAGAGCGTCGGTGTCAACAACCATGTTGTGACCCTCAGTCTTGAACGTGACGGAATCCAGAGCCTTACCGACGGTGTCGTTGTTCAGCTCAACCGGACCATGACCGAAGTCCATCTTGGCGATGCCCAGGTCCTTGTCCTCAGCGAAGCCAGCCTCGACGTAGGTGATAGCACCGTCGATGTTGGCGACCTCGTTGACAACACCAGCCGAGCCGTTAGCACCCTGGCCAGTAGCAGTCGGGAAGGACTTGGAAGCCTCGTGCTGCCACTGCTCCGGAGCAGCTGCGCTCAGGAACTTCATGAAGTTATCAGTAGTACCGGACTCCTCAGAGCGGTAGACAACCTTGATGTCCTTCTCCGGAAGATCGACACCCTCGTTGACCTCAGCGATCTTCGGGTCGTTCCACTTGGTGATTTTGCCGTCGAAGATTTCAGCAACCAGAGCCGGGGTCAGAGCGACGTCAACACCCTCGAGGTTGTAGGCAACGGCAACCGGACCGATAACCATCGGCAGGTGCCATGCTTCATTGCCGTCGCAGCGCTTCTTAGCCTCTGCGACCTGGTCCTTGCCGTCCTTCTCCTTCAGCGGGGAGTCAGAGCCAGCGAAAGCAACGGTGCCGGCAATGAACTGAGTCTGACCGGAACCAGAGCCAGATGCGTTGTACGACAGGGTCGAGCCGGTCTCTTCAAACTTGGTGGCAAACAAATCCATGGCGCGCTGCTGCGAGGTAGCGCCCTCGCCCTGCAGCTCACCGGTGACGTCAGCCAGACCCTCAACGTTAGAAGCGCCTTCGCCGCCCTCTTCAGAGCAAGCAGCCAGGGTAAGGCTTGCAACAGCGGCCAAACCAATGACAGATGCCGCACGGTTCTTCTTCAGCACAGTAAATCCTCCGGGGTTTTACACAATGAGTGAAACAGTTCACGTGGAACCGCCACACTCCGGTCCACTGCGCTGAACCTATCTACCGATAGTAACCGGAACCTGTTCAGAACATTAACAATTGGTGAACGGCGCAAGTAATTCTTTATTTATCCTCATTTTCCCTGTAAGAGGCCCTAAAATGCGCCCCTGAAACACTGAGGATTGGACAGCATCTCCTCAAAAACACAAGAATCATTGCCCCCGCGCCAGAGGAAAACCACCTAAAACTGAGATAAAGCTAAGCTCCCCCTCCCCAATAACTCGCCTTCAATCCCCCCCCCCAATCGAACCGTCACATCTACGCGCCGTACATCACATCACGGCGGGCCACCTCAAAACCGACCGCACGGTACGTGCGCACTGCCGGCGCATTGTCGCCTTCGACATAGAGAATTACCTTTTCCGCTCCCCGGTTTCGGAGATAGGAAAGCCCAACGTTGGTCAGCCATCGTCCGAGACCACGTCCGCGTGCCTTCGAGCTCAGTCCAATCACATACACCTCGCCAGTTGGCACAGACTCCTCGGCATGCCACTTCGTCCAGTGGAAACCGCAAATCTCCTCCGCACTGTCGCGCGCCCCGGCCACATCCGCAGCAAAGAACACGCCCTCCGGGTCGAACCACTGCACGTTCCGAGCGCGATCGAGTTGTGGCTGCGACCAACCGCCCTGCTCCGGATGCCAGTCAAACGCCTCATTATTCACAGCCAACCACACCCGATCCACGGCCGCCTCACCCCACTTCGCGCGTGCCGCAGTCAGGGTTAGCGCTTCAACATCATCGCGCTTATCGACGGCCCCCGCAGCCTTCTCCAACGCTGAGCTCGAAATGGACATCTGCAACAGCTCGCGGATGACCTTGCGTCCCGTCAACTCTGCCAAACGACTGGCACCGGCGACATCACCGTGAGCCCAGACAGGCAGGCGCTCGCCGACCTCAGCATCGATGTGCGCAAGCAGCTTCGCCCCCACTCCTTGCTTACGAAACTCCGGGTCAACAACCATCTCCACAGCATCCGGCGCAACGGCGGCCAGGCCCAAGTAACGGTCGTTCTCAATAATCGCAAAGTGTCGATGCCCGAAAGATTCGTCGTCAAGCCCTCGGACGAAAGCCTCGCCGAACGCCTCCACGCCGTCGGCGGAGTGGGCGTGCTGCAGTAGCGTATCGGCGGCGGTGGTGTCTACGTCAAGCAGTTCGGTTACGTTCATACGCCCCACCCTATACACAGCAGCGAATTCAACACTTCCCCGATGTCGTCTGAGCCAAAAGCGATGGGGTACTAATAGAGTGTGTCCATTTCCCGACGACAGAAGAAGATTGGTGGCTCCATCCTCGCCGTTGCCGCGCTGGTGATCGCCACCGACATGGGCTTCGCCAGCCATGCGGAGTACAAGCTCTCCGAGCATATTCAGGAGACTGCTCAGCTGGAGATGACCCCATACGTCGCCATTGGTGGCAAGGCCTACTTGTCTTCCTTTGTTACGGGTAAGTGGAGCTCCGTAACCTCGCGTATCCGCGATGTCGAGGTGCCCGACTTCGGCTTGGTATCTCTGGAGTACGGAGCCTCCAACGTTAAGGTCCCGGCATCGGCGGTGCTCAGCGGTAATTTCCCAGAATCGCCGACGAAGCAGTACTTCACTAAGCTCTCGCTCGACGGTGTCTCTCTGGGAAACAAGCTGGGACTGACAGACTTGAGTATCCAGAGCCTGAAGGACTCCTCCCCCACCGGCGGCTGGGAGACCGAGGCTATCTTCGAGGCCACGCCAGCCGGATGGCAGGGAAAAACCCAGGTTACGGCGAAGTTGCGCATTGTCAGCCGCGACGTGGTCATTACGCCGATGGAGATTATTTCTGCGCCCTCGTCCCCAACGGATTCTAAAAGCCACATCAAACCTGAGCTGTCTGAGGCTGATACGCAGCACATCATGGACACCTTCGCTCTGACGCTGCGGGATTCAGAGATACCGATGGGCATGCCGGCGACTCGCGTGTACGTGTCGGGCGGTTCTATCACCATCGAAGGCGAACAGATTCTGTGCACCGTGTCGCCAACAAACTTCATGCCGCCGACATCCCAGCAGGATGCCGAGGCGTCAGCTCAATCCACGGAGAAGCTGCCGGAGAAGAACTGTCGGGTGCGTCGCTAAGGCCGTCGTCAAGCATCGCCGTTAAGCGTCGGTGCAGCGTTAGCACCATGCGACAACAGCCCATACATGGCCACAAGAGCTTCAGCGGTAGAGTGTGAAGCATGACCGAGAAGAATGGCAGCAACCAGACAGACGCCGCTGCACAGGAGCCTGCAGCTGCGGAAGCCCCTCGCCTCGACGGCAACGAGGCCATCAACCGCGCGGCCGAACAGGCCAAGAGCACCGCTACGCGCAACATCACTGAGCTTGAGGGGCTCCCGATCCCCGACGAGACCGCTAACCTGCGCTTCGGCCCGAATATTCACGACGGCCTGCTGGCACTACTGCCGCTGGTCGGCGTGTGGCGCGGTGAGGGGCAGGCGAACACTGTCGTCGACGGCGAGTACAACTTCGGCCAGCAGCTCATTTTCAGCCACGATGGCGAGAACTACCTGAAGTATGAGTCGCGCATCTGGAAGCTGGACGAAGAAGGCAAGCCGACCGGCCCTGACCAGCGCGAAACAGGATTTTGGCGCATTAACAACGAGGACGAGATTGAGTTCATCTGCGTCCACTCCACCGGCGTCACTGAGATTTACTACGGCAAGCCGGTCTCCGAGCGCGCATGGGAGCTGCAAGCAGCCTCCACAATGGTCACTGCTACCGGTCCTGCATCCCTTGGCCCGGGCAAGCGCCTCTACGGGCTGATGCCGAACAACGATCTCGGGTGGGTAGACGAGCGCCTGCGGGATGAGGAGTTCGCTCCCCGCATGTCCGCGCAGCTCAAGCGCTACGCGGGCTAGGTTCTCCCCGCTTTACGACGGGCGTTGTGTGGCCTTACTGCGGCGCCCAACTGCATCAAGCCCTACTGTTTGGGGCCCTACTGCGTCGCCAGCGCCTTGTCACACAGGTCGCGGAATTCCTTTTCCGCGATTGCATCCGGCTGCCGGATGGGTTCACCATCGATGGACTTAACCACGACCGCGATACGCACCGAAGACACTAGCCACACCGCATCGGCGGTGAATAGGTCCCCGGGCACCAGGACCGTCGGGGTGACTTTCCAGCCGCAGTTGGCGGCTGTTTCAAACAGCGCTGCCTGAGTTGTGCCCGGCAGCACTCCTTCACCGGGGTTGGGAGTCAGCAGCTCATTGCCGCGCTGAACGATGATGGTCGATGTTGGGCCTTCCAAGAGCTTGCCCTCTGCGGAGGTGAAGATGACATCGTCAAACCCCTTGGACTTGGCATAGCGCAAAGCGGCCATATTAGCTGCGTATGACAACGTTTTCGCGCCGATGAGCGCCCACGGTGCACGGGAGCCAAGGTCGAGCGAGAAACCGCGCTCTGCAAGCATGACCGATACCGGCTTCAGACGGTTTTCCGCCACCTTTTCCGCGGAGCTAGCCAAAACGTAGCCAGTCGGCTCTCCGGTGGACTCGCGACCACGCGAGTACACCCACCGCAACGTCGCATCCCCCTCAATTGACCTATCGCGCAACTCCTGTAGTGCGACCTCGGTAGCCGCCCGCCACTGCTGCAGATCTGGGGTTGGCAAATCCAGCATTAGCGCTGACGATGCGAATCGCTTCTCATGCCGGTCGGTATTACAGGTATGACCACCCCTGACCAGGAGTGTTTCAAAAACTCCGTCGCCGCGAATAGCTCCGAGATCATCCGCGTAGAGGAACGGCTGTCCTGCCTCGACAGCAATCGGGCCGCCGTCTGCGAAGACGTCGATAAGCACTAGAGAAGAAAGCGAATCCGTCATACACACAAGCTTAATCCATGCTTAATTTGAGGATTTCTGGTTAACATGAGGGAGTGAGTGTTGAGTATGTAAGTCCTTTGATGTCTCACGTGGCTGGCGCCGCTGCCCTCGAACTGGGCGGACAGATGGAAGGTTTGGAGAAGGCCTCAGAGAACGCCCCAGACGGAAACTCAGCGAAAAACGTTGAGCAAACCGCAGGGCAAGCTAGCGTGGCATGGCACTACGGCCGTCCGCTGGTAGAGCAACGTCATCTGCAGGAGGACTGCGGCGTAGTAGATCGCTCGTACTACCGCGTTATTGAGGTCACTGGCGAGGATCGCCTGACCTACCTCAACACACTTTTTTCGCAGAAGGTCGACGAAGCCGCTCCCGGCACTGTCACTGAAGCACTGAACCTGGATGCAAACGGTCACGTTCTCCATCACATGACGTTGACTGTTTTGGACGATTCCGTGCTTATCGACGTGCCCCCTGCTGGCTTCGACTCCCTGTTGAAGTACCTGAACATGATGGTGTTCTGGTCCAAGGTGGAAATTGCTGAAGTAGAACGGGCGATTATTTCCGTCATGGGGCCGAATGCCCCTGAGGTACTGGTAGCCGCTGGCCTCGCATTCCCGCAGGTGGGCAAAGCTACGACTGTGGGACATTCCTACGTCCGGCACCTGCCGTGGCCACGCGGCGGGCGTGTGGATGTGCTCGTGCGCCGACAGGATGTAGTCGGCGCTTGGGACGCGTTGGTAGCTGCTGGCGCTTCCCCCGTTGGTCTGATGGGCTGGGAGGCCGAACGCGTAGTCTCCTTGCGCCCAGAGCTGGGAATCGACGTAGACGAGAAGATGATTCCGCATGAGGCTCCGCGCTGGATCGCCTCTGAATTCGACACGGCTGCCGTGCACTTGGACAAGGGCTGCTATCGCGGCCAAGAGACGGTATCACGTGTCCACAATGTTGGTCGCTCCCCACGAGTTTTGGTGATGCTGCAGCTCGACGGCTCGGCCACGCTGCCGGAAACCGGCGATCCAGTGATGATGGGCAAGCGCGCCGTGGGCCGCGTGGGCACCGTCGTGCAACATGCCGATTACGGCCCGATTGCATTGGCGCTGCTTAAACGCTCAGCTCAGGAGCGCGAGGGCCTTGTGGTGGGTGACTGCGCCGTGGCCGTCGACCCCTCCTCCATCGACCGCGTTGAGCAGCTGCCGCCGGGCCGTGTGGCCATCAACCGCCTGCGAGGGAAATAGGTAACAGGAAATAGGTAAAGCCACCAGACAGAGTGGTGAAAAAATAACTTTTTCCATTCTTTTTCAGAAAGGATATTTCCCCAGGTCACTACACATATTGAGTTGCCTGAGCGCGAGGACACAACCCACTATGGGCCTCCCCGCGTAACCCCTTCGTCTAAAAATCGGCTATGGTGTCTTACAGGAATTAACGCAATAAGACATAAGTGGGTCGGCCGTATCCCCGTGCCGTCCCACGGATTACACAAGGGGGTCAGGCCATGGGTCGCGGCCGTGCGAAAGCAAAGCAGGCGAAGGTTGCCCGTCAGCTCAAGTACGATTCACCAGAAATGGATTTGGAACGTCTGCAGCGGGAACTCGTCGGCAAGTCGAACGAGTCCGATCGAGACGACTATTACTCTGACTGGGAGGAATGGGCCTCAGGCGCTGGTCGCGACAGCTAGCGCAAGCTAACCGCTGTCGTATTTTCCGCAAAGCGTTTCTATTTCAATAAAGCAAGCACCCACCAACGATTCCGTTGGTGGGTGCTTGCTTTTGCTTAGTCGACTGCGTTTATGTTCCGCCGATTATGTTCGGCGGTGGCGGATCAATCCGAGTTACTGACTGCGTTTATGACAAAAATCGCCCGAAAAACGGCTCGAAAGTGTCATAAACTCATACAGTTTCACATTTGCAGCCCGTGGTTTTCTGGGATCTCCGTTGTGCAACCCGCATCCCGGCCGCCCGTCGCAGTAAACCGACGGCCGGCCGACGCTTAGAAGCGCGGGTGGCTGCCGCGCAAAACAGCCCCGTCCTCGCCAGCCTCGCTCTTGCGGACAGTACCCAGCTCCCAAGCGTTGATGTGGCGGGCAGTCAGCAGAGCCAGGGCACGATCGCGGTCCTCTGCGGAAACAATCGCAACCATGCCAACACCCATGTTGAAGGTCTTCTCCATCTCCTCGCGGGAGACGTTGCCGAGCTCAGCAATGGTCTTGAAAATCGGACCCGGGGTCCAAGTTGCGCGGCTCATGTCGGCGGTCAGGCCTTCCGGCATGATGCGAACCATGTTGCCAGCCAATCCACCACCGGTGACGTGGCAGAAAGTGCGGACCTCGGCCTCGTTCATGAGAGCCAGGCAATCCTTCGCATAAATCTTGGTTGGCTCCAGCAGCTCCTCACCGAGGGTGCGCCCGAAATCCTCGACATAACCGTCGAGCTCCAGACCGGCCTTCTCCAGGAGAACGTAGCGAGCCAGCGAGTAGCCATTGGAGTGAAGTCCAGAGGACTCCATGGCGATAATGACATCGCCCTCACGCACGCGGTCCGGGCCGAGAAGCTTGTCCTCTTCCACGACACCGACGCCGGTAGCTGAGACATCGTACTCACCCGGTTCCATCACACCCGGGTGCTCTGCAGTCTCGCCACCCAGGAGCGCGCAACCCGCCTGGACACAACCCTCGGCGATGCCGGAAACGATCTCGGCGACGTGCTCCGGCACGACCTTGCCAATTGCAATGTAGTCCTGCAGGAACAGCGGCTCGGCACCGCACACGACCAGATCATCGACGACCATGGCGACCAGGTCCAGGCCAATGGTGTCGTGCTTGCCGACGGCCTGCGCCACGGCCAACTTGGTCCCCACACCATCGGAGGATGCGGCCAGCAGCGGCTTTTCGTAGTTGCCCAGTGCAAACAGGCCGGCAAAACCACCGAGCCCGCCACGGACCTCTGGGCGAGTGGCCTTCTTGGCAATCGGGGCGAATAGTTCAACAGCGCGGTCGCCGGCTTCGATGTCGACACCGGCTGCAGCGTAGGAAGCACCAGAAACGTTCTCGGTCATTAGAGGCTCTCGCTTTAAACTTTCTCCCCCGGGCGGCGTTACTGCCGTATCCGGGAGTATTGGCGGACCAGGAACAAAGCAACGGCTGCACTCCACGGCACCGCTTGCGCTTCGTTCTCGGTTCAGTTCTCGTAGTTCATTCTAAGGAGGTTTCGAGGCTAATTGCTCGTTGCGGCTTTGGCAGCCTGGGCTGCCTGCATCCTCTCCACAGCTGCCGCATTCGGATTGCCCTCCGGCAGCCCCAGTGGGTATTTGCCATCGAAGCAGGCACAGCACACTTCGCTCTTTGCCTGTTCGGAAGCGGCGACCATGCCATCGATGGAGACAAATCCCAGGCTGTCGGCGCCAATCGCGGTTGCGATACCGGCGACGATGTCATTCTCATCTACGCCGTTGGCCAACAGCTCGCCCGGAGAGGCGAAGTCAATGCCGTAGAAGCACGGCCATTTCACCGGCGGCGCGGCGATGCGCACGTGCACTTCCTTTGCACCGGCCTCACGCAGCATGCGAATCAGGGCACGCTGAGTGTTGCCGCGGACGATGGAGTCATCGACCACGACCAAGCGCTTACCGGCGATAACTTCCTTCAGCGGGTTCAGCTTCAGTCGGATGCCCAGCTGACGAATCGTCTGCGAAGGCTGAATGAAGGTACGCCCCACGTAGCCGTTTTTGGTCAGCCCCTGTCCAAACGGGATGCCCGATTCCTGGGCGTAGCCAACAGCGGCCGGGGTACCGGATTCCGGCACCGGCATCACCAGGTCACCGTCAGCCGGGAACTCGCGGGCCAACTGGCGGCCCAGCTCAAGACGCACCGCGTTGACGGAGCGACCACGGATGTTGGAGTCCGGGCGCGCCAGGTAGACGTACTCAAAAATGCATCCAGCGTGGGTGGTCTCGGCAAAACGCTGCGAACGCACACCGGAAGCATCAATGGTCACCATCTCGCCTGGCTCGATCTCGCGGACGAACGATGCACCGACGATATCCAGCGCGCAAGTCTCGGATGCGACTACCCAGCCACCGGACAGGCGCCCCAGGCACAGCGGGCGCACACCGTATGGGTCACGCGCGGCGTACAGCGTCTCGCCATCGGTGAAAGTAAGACAGAAAGCGCCCTTCAAACGCGGCAGCAGTGCCATCGCGGCCGCTTCTACATTGGTGCTGCAGCCGTAATCTTCGGGGTGGTCAATCTTGCCGGTTTCGTCGGCAAGCAAAGTGGTCATGATTGCGGAGTCACTGGGCAGCTCGCCCTCTTCACGCAGCAGGCCCTTGTCGACCGCCTCATGGAACAGCGTGAGGTGGTTGGTCAGGTTGCCGTTGTGCCCCAGCGCGATGTCCGTGCCGTCGGAGGCCATCTGGAACATCGGCTGTGCATTCTCCCACGCAGGAGCGCCAGCGGTGGTGTAGCGCGTGTGCCCCACCGCTACGTGCCCCTTCAGAGCGTCGAGCGTCTGCTCATCAAAAACCTGGGAAACAAGGCCCAGGTCCTTGAATACGAGAATTTGGTCGCCGTCGCCGACTGCGATACCGGCGGCTTCCTGGCCGCGATGCTGCAGGGCAAACAGGCCATAGTAGGTGAGTTTGGACACGTCTTCGCCAGGTGCCCAAACGCCAAAAACGCCACATTCTTCGCGCGGGGATGTCTCCCCCAAATCGTCGTATGGCGAAATTGGCAAAAGTTTGGTCTTTGGTGCACCTGAAATGTTGGTATCGGCCACGACATTCACACTAATAGCCCCACCCGCCTGGGCACCAATTCAGCATCCCCCCACGGGCTTTAAGAAATGCGCGCCACCGGCAGATGATTCCCAATTTCCGCCGCGCGCGTTCCCGACATATCGATGTGCGCCTGCACCTGCTCTAACGTGATCATTCCGCACGCGAGTCCCAGCCAAATCTCCGGCGACATCTCCACGACATTGGGCGGCGTACCGCGCGTGTGCCTGGGGCCCTCAATGCACTGGACCGCGACGAAGGGCGGCACGCGCACCTCGACGCTATGCCCCGGAGCCTCTTGGGCGAGCATCCGCACGGACAGACGTACCGCTTTGGCAAGGCTCGCACGGCTTAACGACGACCCCTGCGCCCCATCCGGCCCGATGAAGGAGGCAGCCTCTTGGTCAGATAGCAATTCGCGGCCGAGAAGCCGTTGCGCCGCCCAGGGTGCGGCGGTGGAAAGAGCGCTGCGAACGTCGAAAGGCGAGATTTTGGATACCATAACCTCATCCTAGAGTTATGCTTTCATATATGGATACGCAGTCAACTGAAAAAGCTGAACAGGTGCATGCTCCAGCGTCACCATCTCTTGTACTCCGTTTTATGGCATCGCCGACCGATGTCATTATGGCCGGAACCAATTCTGTCCACGGCGGCCGTGTGTTGCAGTGGATTGACAAGGCCGCTTACGCCTGCGCGACCGGCTGGTCGGGACGCTACTGCGTGACTGCGTACTTCGGTCACATTCACTTCACTCGCCCGATTCCCAGTGGCCACATTGTCGAGGTGCGCTCCAAGATTGCGCATACCGGCCGCAGTTCCATGCACATCGTCAACGAAGTGCTCTCGGCTGATCCGCGCGAGGGCAAGTTCACCCGCGCAGCTGACTGCCTGGTGATCTTCGTGGCCATGGATGAAAACGGTAAGTCGACTCCAGTGCCGAAGTGGGTGCCGCAAACGGAGGAAGAAGAGCGCGTTGAGAAGGCCGCTCTTTCCCGTTTTGAGCTTCGCCGCGACATCGAGGCCAGCATGCGCGCGCAGACCTACTCCGCGGACTCTTCCGCACCCGAACTGACCACTCGTTTCCTGGCAAAGCCGACCGATGTTAACTGGGGCGGAAACGTCCACGGCGGCACCGCCATGGAGTGGATCGACGAGGCTGCGACGGCAGTTACCACCAACTGGGCAGGGCGCCAGACCATTTCTGTCTACGCAGGTGGTATTCGCTTCTACAGCCCAATCCACATTGGCGACCTGGTTGAGGTGCGCGCACGCATCCTGCGTACAGGCACGACCTCGATGCACCTGTCGGTGCAGGTCTACTGCTGTGAGCCCCGCAAGGGTGTCGGTGGACTGCGCAAGGCACTGCACTCGACCATGACGTATGTCGCCATTGATGACGATTTCAACCCGCAGCCCGTACCGCACTTCCAGCCGACGACGGATGAGGACAAGCGCCTGCACGCTCACGATCTGTCACTGAAGGCGTTGCGTGACAAGTACAGCCCACTGCCGCTGATTGAGCGCGAACAGGACTAAGCCGCCTGGCTACCCGGCTTCCTGTTTTTCCACCAGATGGATAGGAACATCCAGCCAATCAGCGCGAAGGTGATGTAGGTGACGTACCGGTCAATCGTCTGCAGGGAGCCCTGGATGCTTGGGCCAAACTTCAGGCCCAAGTACAGGTAGAAGCACTTGAGCATCGCGGCACAGAGGAAGAGGTACACGCCTACTACCCAGCCGCGCACCTTCGCAATACCACCGATGGCCACGACAATCGTGGCCGGAATCGGCGAGAATGGCACAAACGATGCCAGCACACTCAGCCCGATGCGTTCATAGATGAAGTTCTCCATCTTCTTAAACCATCGCGGTGGGTGTCCGCCGAAACTCATCGTGATGAATTCCGTGCCCCACTTCTTGCCCATCCAGTAGAAGAACGGCATGAACTTGATTGTCGAAAGCGCCGCAATCACTACAACAGCGAAGAGGAGGAGCGGCCGGTCCTCGTTTTCCGACGCGAGAATCAGCACCGACAGATTCGATCCTGTCAGCCATGTGTGCAAGAACGTGTACTTGAGCAGCAAGACCGCACGGAACGGGATGATTGCAAAGCCGTACACGGCAACCAGCATCAGCGATGCATAGAGAAGCTTGTCTATTTTGTCCGGCTCACGCAGGAAGCTCGGCAGATCCTCACGAGGGTCGTGCTCGGCCTCGTTACGCATGTCGGGTGAAGTCATGAACCACAGTTTAACTGCACGCCCTCTTCCGCAGCAGGAGCCGCAGACTAGGCCATTACGTACGGCTCAGACGCACTCGCCAAGGACGAGCGCAGCGCCGCCTACTATCCTGAGAAGATATGACCACCGATTCACCCGCGCCTGTGCCCGCACAGCAGCCTCACGCAGCACGGTCTGAGTCTTCCTCACCATCGCTTGACGACGGCCAGGAGAACGCATCCTCACCGAGCATGCTGCAACGTGTTCGCGCCGCTATCCCGCCTGTTTCCATCCTGGTACTGACGGCGGTATTCCTCTTCGCCGGGTGGTTCACGCTCTTCGGTCCTATCAATGTTCTGGCGTGGCGTGGTGGCACGTTCCCCCGCACCGAGGCAGACCGCCCTTACTATCAGCAGGCTCTGAAGGATGTTGCGCGCTATCAGTACGAGGAGCAGCCCTCCCCTGAGGTTTACTTCGGCCTGGCGTGTGGCGCTACTGATGACGACATCCGCAGCGTTATCCCCAAGGTCGGCGAGCACCCGAATTCAGACGCAGACCCAACTGCTGATGCAGATGCCGTCGCCGCCGCTGCTGCCACCAGGCCGGGTTCTGCACCCACAGCTGCGAACCAGACCGCGAAGCTGAATCCAAACCTTGACGCATTCGGCAACACGGTCGACTGCTCCGGTTCCTGGACTGCGCCATTCTTGTCATTCCTGCTCGCGTCCGCGGGTGTTCCGGTCTTTGATACGCCCGAGGATTCGGCTGCCGCAGCCGAGAACCCATGGCTGGTTACGGATGTCGAACAGCTCATGGATGCCTACAAGGCACATGATGCTTTCGTCACCGACAAGGACTTCTCTCCTCAGGTGGGTGACATCATTTTCTACCGCTACCCCGCAGGCCTTGGGGTGCACGCCAACATGGTTGTCGCGGTTCAGGGTGACTGGGTCACCATCGGTGGCGATGAGCTTGGCAAGGTCGGTCTAGCTAGCATGACCCTGCGCAACCGAGGTGGCATCGTGGGCTACGGTGCCACGGGCTACTTCGAGCAGGCACCGCTGGACGCCACCAAATAGCCAAGTTTAAATAGGCAAGTTTTCCTCGATGAGGTCGCGCAGAGCATCGTCGTCAGGCGAGACCTTGGAGCGGAAACGGCCGATGACCTCACCCTCGGGCGAGACAACGAACTTTTCGAAGTTCCACTTCACATCCCCAGCCTCGCCGTCGGCGTCCGGGGTTTCCTTCAACAGCTTGTACAGTGGGTGCGCGCCATGGCCGTTGACCTTCGTCTTTTGGAAGAGCGGGAAGGTAACGCCGAATTCGCGCTGGCAGAACTGCTTGATTTCCTCGGCGTTGCCGGGCTCTTGCCCACCGAACTGATTGCAGGGGAAGCCGAGGACGAAGAAGCCACGGGGTGCGAATTCGTCGAAAAGTCCTTGCAGATCGTCGTACTGATCCGTGAAACCGCACTCCGAGGCGGTGTTGACGATAAGCAGAACGTGGCCTGCCCAGTCATTCATCGTTGCTTCGTTGCCGTCGATGGTGGTCACTGGGATGTCGAAGAGATTGCTCATAAACCCCACACTAGGGCAGTCCCCCGATAGCCGTCAGAGGTAGCGACTAGCCGACCTGCTCCATGCCTTCAAAGAGCTCGCGGCCCAGCGGCACCGAAGAGTGGTTGACCGGCTGCGCACCCCCATCGACCGCCTGGTCAATGATGCCGACAACATCCTGGCGCAGCTTGTGCTCCCGCAGTTTCGAAGCGTTAACGGAGATGCGCACCGCGCGGCCCTTCTCCAGCGAGCGCTGCACCGAGGAGCGCACCGCACGGCGCCACCAACCGGCGCCGCCGAAGCCCTCGCCGATAGCCAGCACGCGAGTCGGATCAACAGCACCAGTGGTCAGGTCGCGGACACCATTTCGGTCCGCTGCCACTCGGAAGCCCAGCTCCGGCAGCACGTTCATGGTCTCGGGCGACATGGTCCACTTCGGTGGTGCAAAGACGTCCGTCTCAAAACCCATCGCACGCATCTGGCGCGTTGCGGCGGTCAGGCGCAAACGCGCTTCATGTTCGCTTAACGACGCAAATTCCGCGCCTCGGCCTCGAACTGACTGATCGAACCCCGCGAGAACAATCTCGATGCCGTCATCGCTACGACGGCGGAGCCAATCCAGCACCGCCGGAGCTTCCCGCAACGACCAGTTTTTACCCGCATGCGGCGCTACCAGCAGAGACGGTGTAATACCGCGCTGTTCCATCGCTGCCACGAAACGAGCGACGTCGAGCAATGTGCCATCGCGCAAACCCGACACCGACACCAAAAGCGGCGAACCGACCACACCACCGTCAACAGTTACGAGCTCTTTGCCCGCTGGACGAATGACCTGGTCGGTCGTCCGAATCTGTTCTTGCACCCCACTGCCTGCCATGGATTCAACAAAAACAGGCGTATGTAAATTTTTGGTAACGGAGAGGACAAGGCTTGGAGAATACTCAGAAGCCTTTCAAATAAGAGTTCAAAAAGCGCCATCGCAGCACATCAATGTGCGTCTGCAGCGCGGATTATCCCCAATGCACAACCTCATCGAGAGCCAGTCCCTTGCGCCAACCGAACTTCTCCAAGTCACGCTCCTCGGCCAGGTGCGTTACTGGACCAATGCACAGCCAGGCCACCGGGCGCACGGGTGCCTCGACACCGACAAAGTCAGCCAGGAAATCCTCATGGTAGAAACTGACCCAGCCGACGCCGAGCCCCTCTGCCGTAGCAGCCAGCCACAGATTCTGAATAGCCAGCGCGACTGACATGAGGCCGGTGTCATCGACGGTGTCGCGGCCGAGAATGTTCTTGCCGCCACGGGTCGGGTCATAGGTGACGACGATGCCCGTTCCCGAGTCCACGATTCCTTCAATCTGAATCGGATTGAAGGTCTCACGCCGCTCGCCTTCGAGCTTGGCCGCGAATTCAGCGCGACGTCCGGCTACGTGGTCGGCAAACTGCTGCAGGCGGTCCGGATTCTGAATGATATGAAAGTCCCACGGTTGGGACAGCCCCACCGACGGGGCTGCATGGGCCGCCGCCAACACGCGCATCAATCGCTCCCTGTCCACCACTTCTCCGGCGAATTCGCGGCGCACATCCCGCCGCCGAAAAAGGGTGTGGTAGACGGCCAACTGATCGTCGGAAAGCGAATCGGTGTCAAAACCCTGCGCGGACAGCAGCGTGCGCATATCCATGCCGTTACTCCACCGCACCAGCAGTGTGGACAATCCAGGCGTACTCGAAGGCAGTCTGACGCCAGCGTTCGTAACGACCGGAAACACCACCATGACCTGCGGACATCTCGGTCTTGAGCAGGAACTGCCCCGGCTGACCTCCGACAACCTCGCGCAGCTTGGCGATCCACTTTGCCGGCTCCACGTAGAGCACGCGGGTGTCGTTCAAACTAGTAATCGCGAGAATCTTCGGGTACTTCGCATCGGCCGAGATGTTCTCGTACGGCGCGTAGGAGGCCATGTAGTCGTAGACCTCCGGGTCGTGGTAGGGATCGCCCCACTCATCCCACTCCACCACGGTCAGCGGCAGCTCTGGCATCAGCATGGATGTCAGGCAGTCGACAAACGGGACCACGGCCTGAATGCCCGCGAACCTATCGCCAGCAATGTTCGCGACCACGCCCATCAGCATGCCGCCCGCCGAACCGCCGAGTGCTACCAGCTGCTCGCGTGTGGTCCACCCAGAATCCAGCAGGTAGTCAGCGACGGCGACGAAGTCAGTGAATGTGTTCTTCTTCGTGGTTGCGCGACCGTTCTCCCACCAGCCGCGGCCCATTTCGCCACCACCGCGGACGTGTGCAATGACAAAAATCATCCCACGATCCAGCAGCGACAGTCGCGCGATGGAAAAGCCAGGATCCATCGAGGCTTCATAGGAACCGTAGCCGTAGAGCAGCGTCGGATTCGGCTTGCTCAGGTCCAGGTCCGCGCGGTGGATAATCGATACCGGAATCTGGGCACCGTCGGCTGCACTCACCCATTCACGCTTGGCGACGTAATCACCGCGATTAAACTTCCCGCGAATCTTCTGCTCCTTGAGCAGCACCCGCTTGCCCGAGGCAATATCAATCTGCCAAAGCTGCGACGGCGTGGTGAAGGAGCCGTAAGCGTAGCGCAACACCGGGGTGTCCCATTCAGCATTGCCGGTAGTGCCTGCAGAGTAGAGCTCTTCGTCGAAGTCGAGCTCGACGAAGTTCACAGCGGACGCTGGCACTGGAGCAGCAGCATGGCTTGTATCAGAGGCATCACCAGCGGAGCCAGCACCATCCTCATCCTGACCCAATACCGCCAGCGCCACACGGCCAATACCGCCACGACGGTAACCAAACGCGATGTGCCCAGCGAAGCAGTCGACGCCCTCAACGCGGACGTCATCGCGGTGCGGAACCAGCTCAGTGAGATCCGAAATGCTGTCGAAAGACCCCGCCGGCACCATGGCCAGTGCGAAGTTCGAACCAGTCATATTGTGTGTAATCAGCCACATATCCCGGCCGCTAATGACGGCGTGATCGATGTCGTATTCAACACCGGCCTCACGCGGGCGCACGCAGGTGAACTCACCGGTCGGGTCACTGGCGTCCAGGTACCAAACCTCGGAAGTAATCTTCGAGGAGCTCTCAATAATCAGGTACTTTTCGCTGCGTACCGTGCCGACTCCAACCCAGTAGGCCTCATCGGGCTCATGGAAGACACAGACATCATCCTCGGTGGAGGTGCCCACGCGGTGACGCCACACGGAATCCGGCCGCCAGGCTTCGTCGACCTTCTGGTAGAAGATCCACTCGGAGCCGACCCAGGTAGCACCTGCGGCGATGCCCGCAATTTCGTCATCAAGCAGTTCACCCGTGCGCAGATCCTTTACGCGCAGCGTGTAGCGTTCGTCGCCTGTGACGTCGGTGGAATAGGCCAGCAGATTGCCGTCCGCGGAGACGCTCGCTGCGCCGAGGGCGAAGAAATCATGGCCTTCGGCCAGCTCGTTGGCATCCAGGATGACCTGTTCTCCTGGTGCTGGGGCATCGTCGGCGATGGTCGGCGGCGTCCACGCGGCAAGACCGTCACCGGCCTCCGCACGCACGCGACAGCTCATCCCGTAGGACTTGCCCTCCTGCGTGCGCGAGTAGTACCACCAGCCGTTAAGGCGAGTTGGGACCGACATGTCGGTCTCCTGCACGCGCGACTTGATCTCCTTAAAAATCGCGTCCGCGGTGCCGTCAAGATCGGAGGTAAAAGCCTCCGTATAGGCATTTTCAGCCTCTAGGTAGTCGATAACCTCGGAGTTTTCCTTATCGCGGAGCCACTCGAAGTTATCGGTGAAGTCCCTTCCGTGGAAGGACCGAGTCACCGGCTTCCGTTGTGCACGGGGTGCGGGCAAATCCTTTTTTGCAGGCTTGCCGACGGATGCCGAGTCCAAGGTCACTTCGCTCACGCAGGTTCTCCAATCCAGTCCGAGAAGCGGCGGCCCGACAGTCGTTCGTAGGCCTCGACGTACCGCTCGCGAGTTGCTTCCACAACACTACCCGGCAGCGCCGGCGGCGGAGTGCCCTCGTCCTTCTTCCAGCCGGACTTGGAGCAGGTCAGCCAGTTTCGGACGTACTGCTTGTCGAAGCTCGGGTTAACCGAACCCTCCTGGTAGGAGTCGGCTGGCCAGTAGCGGGAGGAGTCCGGGGTGAGAACCTCGTCGGCCAGCACCAGGTTGCCGTCGGAGTCGAGGCCGAACTCAAACTTGGTGTCGGCCAGGATGATGCCGCGCTTAGCAGCCAGTTCAGCAGCCTGGGAGTAGATGCGCAGGGTGGCATCGCGAAGCTCTTCGGCGCGCTTCTGCCCCAGGGACTCCACAACGGCGTCGAAGGAGACATTCTCGTCGTGCTCGCCCAGCTCAGCCTTGGTGGCCGGGGTAAAAATCGGTTCTGGCAACTTGGAGCCCTCGACGAGGCCCTCTGGCAGCTCAATGCCACAGACAGTGCCGTTTTCCTTGTACTCGACCAGGCCAGAGCCTGTCAGGTAGCCACGTGCGACGCACTCGAATGGCAGCATGTCCAGCTTCTTGCACACCAGCGCACGACCTAGGCACTCCTCCGGAATGCGCTCATCGTCAGCCGGGCCAGCCATGTGGTTCGGGAAGTCAATCTCATCGAAGAAGAACACGCTCATCGCGGTGAGCACTCGACCCTTGTCAGGAATCGGGGTCTCCAGAATGTGGTCGAAGGCAGAAATACGGTCACTGACCACAAGCAGCAGAGTCTCAGGGTCAATCTCGTAGATTTCCCGGACCTTGCCCGCGGAAAGATGGTTATACGAGGAAAGTTCAGGTCGCATGGCGATAAAGTCTAAACCCCTATACGCCTTTGCACTCTATTGATACCTCCGGCCGCCACCCCAACTAGTGGGGATTGACGCAATTACCGTCGTCAAGCGGGAAAAATTTTGCGATTTCGGAGTGCTGTCTGCCGAACTTTTCACAGATAAATGACAGCGTTTACCCCTACCCTCCCCCACTCGGTAGATGACTGGGCAAAAATATTTCTAAAAACGTGACAGAAAACACCGATACCAGTATTGTCTAAATTTAGTAATTCACGTCACACTTCAAGGATTTTGAAGGGAACAATCACATGGCAGCTCAGGCCAACAATAACTCTCTGCGCCGCGCAGTCGTCGTCGGCGGTAACCGCATTCCGTTCGCTCGTTCTAATAAGGAATACGCTAACGAGTCGAACCAGGACATGCTGACCGCTGCAATCGACGGTCTCGTCGCCCGCTTCGGTATCGGCGGCGAACGCCTCGGTGCAGTCTCCGCCGGCGCTGTGCTGAAGCACTCCCGTGACTTTAACCTCACCCGTGAGTGTGTCCTCGGCTCCGCACTGGCGCCGGACACCCCGGCTTTCGACATTCAGATGGCATGTGCCACCGGCATGGAGGCCCTCAACTCTGTCTCCAACATGATTAAGCTGGGTCAGATTGACTCCGCTATCGCCGGCGGTGTGGACACCACCTCCGACGCTCCTATTGCTGTCAACGACCGTCTGCGCAAGATCCTGCTGGAGGCCAGCCGCCAGAAGTCCACTCTGGACATGGCAAAGGTCTTCCTGAAGGCTCGTCCGTCCGACCTGGCTCCGGACACTCCGTCGACCGGCGAGCCGCGCACTGGCCTGTCCATGGGTGAGCACCAGGCCATCACCACCGCCAAGTGGGGCGTTACCCGAGCTGAGCAGGATGAGCTCGCCGCCGCTTCCCACCAAAACATGGCAAACGCTTACGACGAGGGCTTCTTCACTGACCTCGTCACCCCGTACAAGGGCGTTTCCCGTGACACCAACATGCGCCCGGACTCCACCCCGGAGAAGCTGGCCAAGCTCAAGCCGGTCTTCGGCCGCGGCCTGGAAGCAGAGCCGACCATGACCGCCGGTAACTCCACTCCGCTTACCGACGGCGCCTCTGCCGTCCTCGTCTCCACCCCGGAGTGGGCCGCTGAGCGCGGTCTGCCGGTGCTTGCCGACGTCGTCGATTCCGAGGCAGCCGCAGTTGACTTTGTCCACGGCGACGAGGGTCTGCTGATGGCTCCGGCTTACGCCACCCCGCGCCTGCTGGCCCGCAACGGCTGGACCTTCGACGACTTCGACTTCTTCGAGATCCACGAGGCTTTCGCCGGCACCGTCCTGTCCACCATGAAGGCATGGGAGGACGAGGAGTTCTGCCGCACCAAGCTTGGGCTGGAAGGCCCGCTGGGCTCCATCCCGCGCGAGAAGCTCAACGTCAAGGGCTCTTCCCTGGCAGCCGGCCACCCATTCGCCGCTACCGGCGGCCGCATTGTGGCAGCCCTCGCCAAGATGCTGCGCCAGAAGGCAGACGAGACCGGCAAGACCACTCGCGGCCTGATCTCCGTCTGTGCCGCGGGCGGCCAGGGTGTTGTCGCAGTTCTCGAGGCTCGCGTCTAAAAGCGCACCACCGATAAAGACACTTTTACTTTCAAGGAGAATTTTCCATGACCGATAAGTACCAGGAACTCGTCAACGGTGGTCCGCTCACTGGACTGGCTAAAGCCGCTGGCCTGCCACAGCCACCGTTCCTGCGCCGCCACAAGCCGGGCGGTCCGCTGCTGAACAACGACAAGGTGCTCGTCACCGGCGAGGGTGCAGATGCAGACGCAGTTGCAGCTCAGCTGACAGAGTGGGGCCTGCAAGTTCGTCGTGGCAACGCCGCTGACGACAAGATTGGTGCCATTGTCCTCGTCGCCACCGAGGCTAAGCGCCCGTCAGAGCTGCAGGGCCCAGTGCTCGCTGCTGCAAAGCACATGCGCAAGCTGGACAAGGGTGGCCGCATCGTCACCGTCTCCCGCGCCAAGGATGCTCACCACAACGCAACTCCGGCCGAGATTGCTGAGAACGCTGTCGCCGGTGGTATCGAGGGCCTGATTCGCTCCCTCGGCCACGAGGTTCGTGGCGGCTCCACCGCTAACGGCATCCTCGTTGCTCCGGGTGTCTCGGTCACCGCCCCGTCCGTGATTTCCTCCCTGCACTTCTTCCTCTCCGGCCGCTCGGCCTTCATCGACGGCCAGTTCCTCCGCGTCACCTCCGACGCTGGTGAGATTCCGGCCGACTGGGATAAGCCGCTGGCTGGCAAGGTTGCCGCTGTCACCGGTTCCGCCCGTGGTATCGGCGCCGCTATCGCTCGTCAGCTCAAGGCTGACGGCGCAGAGGTCATCGTCATCGACGTTCCGCAGGCTGGCGAGGCGCTGTCCAAGGTTGCCAACGAGCTCGGTGGCCTGGCTCTGCAGCAGGACATCACTGCCGACGACGCCGGCAACGCCATTGCCGATGCTGCTGTGGCCCGCTACGGCCGCCTGGACATCGTCATCCACAACGCAGGTATCACCCGCGACAAGATGTTCGCCAACATGGACGACGCCAAGTGGGGCTCGGTCATCGCCGTCAACATCGAGGCTCAGCTGAAGATGAACGAGCAGCTGCTGAACCACAAGGCCTTCGAGAAGGCTCCGCGTATTGCCACCATGGCTTCCACCTCCGGTATCGCAGGTAACCGCGGTCAGACCAACTACGCCACCTCCAAGGCCGGTGTTATCGCAATGGTCGAGGCTTACGCTGAGGAGTTCGCTAAGCGCGGCGGCAACATCAACGCTGTTGCTCCGGGCTTCATCGAGACCGACATGACCGCTGCTATTCCGTTCGTCAACCGCCAGGTTGCTCGACGCGTGAACTCGCTGCAGCAGGGTGGCCAGCCGGGCGATGTCGCCCAGGCAATCGCCTTCCTGGTCTCCGACCGCGCTCTCGGCGTCAATGGTCACGTCCTGCGCGTCTGCGGTCAGAACATCGTCGGCGCCTAAGCGAAGTCGCGGCTTCCGCATAGGCTCCCGATAAGGAGGAAAGAGGAAAACTTATGGCTAAGACCCTGGATGCCATTCCCAATCTGGTTCCGCTCTACGCCAAGGCAGCTGCTGGTTCGGCGAAGAAACGCCCGAACTCCACCGAAATCAAGGTCGATGAACTAGTGGTCAAGGGCGTCACTGTCGATGCCGACCGTGACCAGGACTTCCGCGACGTCGTTGGCGCCCCGAAGTCTGAACAGGCTTTCTTCGGCCACATCCACGCCCTAATCATGCCCATCCAGATGGAGCTAATGGCTGCGGATGATTTCCCGCTGCCGATGATGGGCCTGGTCCACACCGAGAACACCTACCGCGAAATCTCGCCTGTCACACTCGGTGGCAAAGTTGATATCGCGGTGAAGGTTGCCGCATTCCGCGCTCACCGCTCGGGCACTGAGGTTGTTCTGGAGTCAACTGTTACATCGTCCGCATCCGGCGCCACCTTGGTCGAGGAGCAGTCGGTGTATCTGGCCAAGGGCGTTCGCCTGAAGGATGCCGAGGGCTTCGAAGAGGTCCAGGCACAGCGTGAGGCCATCAAGTCCGGCGCCGAGACCATCAAACGCGAGCAGTTCAAGGTTCCCTTCCCCACCGCTCAGTGGAAGCTGGCTGGCAACACCGGCCGCAAGTGGGCCAAGGTTTCCGGTGACTGGAACCCGATTCACATCACCTCTGTCTCCGCGAAGGCTCTGGGCATGCCAGCAGCGATTGCACACGGCATGTACACCGCCTCCCGCGCGCTGGCTGAGGCACAGGTTCTGCCGGGTCAGTCGTACGAGTTCCAGATTTCCTTCGGTGCGCCGGTCGTTCTGCCGACCACCATCAATGTCGCACTCACCCACACCGGTGACGGTGCAGGTGCTGCTCACAACCTGACTGAGGGCAGCTCCAACATCGGCCGCGCAGTCAACATTGTCGCGTGGGATCGCAAGAAGAAGCGTCCGCACTTCACCGGAAGTGTTCGTCCGCTGAAGTAGTTGATGCGAAAGCGCTGTAGAAAACGCCGCGCTTTGGAAAACCAGTCTCCTCATCGACTGGGCCTTTCCAAAGCGCGGCGGTTTTGTTTCCCTGTTGTGCTTTTGCCCGGGGCACGACTGGAGCCCCCTCCGAGAGACACCACCTCCTCCCTCTCCCCCCGGCCGGCAACCCCGCCACTTTCCCGCCTTGAAGATCAGCTGCTGGGTTTTTCCGCCGTTAATGAAGAGTCGCGGCTTTACTTCGCAATTGCGTGACTAAGCACTTTTCAACCGCATGTAGGCAACGCCTTGTTGACACCCCATTCACTCCTCTATTTTATGTTCAATCCATTGAACATAGGAGGTAATCGAGTGTCTTCATCATCGAAGACGCCGCTGACTTTCACGGAACTCCCACCGGAGGAGTCACCCCGAATCGTGTACTTCTCCAGTGCTTCTGAAAACACTCACCGGTTCGTCCAAAAGCTGGCTCAACCAGCAGCACGCATCCCGTTACATCCGCGAAAAGACGGAATGATTCGCGTTTGCAGCCCATTTGTCCTGATCACACCGACTTATGGTGGCGGATGTCGGCGCCGCGCGGTACCTAAGCAAGTCATCGCTTTTCTCAACGACGAAACCAACAGGAGTTTCATCCGCGGTGTCATCACCTCGGGCAACACAAATTTCGGCACCGACTTTTGCATAGCCGGAGCCATCATTTCTGCAAAATGCCAGGTCCCGGAGCTATACCACTACGAGTTACTGGGGACAGACCACGATGTGGAAAACGTCAAAGAGGGCCTGGAAAAATTCTGGAGGAGCGCTACTTCTTGAACATCTACAGCTATTCAACTACGCCACCGTCTTTTCGCAAGGACCCAGCTGCCCGCCTTCGGCCAATCAACTGGAACCGAGTGCACGATGACAAAGATCTCGAAGTGTGGAATCGCCTAACAGCAAATTTTTGGCTGCCCGAAAAAGTCCCACTGTCCAATGACCTTGCAGACTGGCGACGCCTCACCGATCTAGAACGCGAGCTGACCATGAAGGTCTTCACCGGACTGACCATGCTCGACACAGTCCAGGCGTCTGTCGGAGAGATTTCCCAAATTCAAGATGCCCGCACAGAACATGAAGAGGCCGTCTACACGAATATCGCTTTCATGCAAGCAGTGCATGCAAAGTCCTATTCTTCAGTATTTTCCACGCTGTCCAATACCCCTGACATCGACGCTGCCTACCAATGGGCAGTCGCCAATGACATCCTGCAGGCTCGGTCAAAAGCTGTGCTCAAACACTATTATGGCGACGTTCCGCTCAAGCGAAAGGCGGCAGCAACGCTTCTTTCGTCCTTCTCGCTCTACGCCGGCTTCTACCTCCCGCTGCACTTCGCATCACGAGGCATCCTGACCAACACCGCCGACATGGTGCGCCTGATTCTGCGCGACAAAGCTGTTCACGGCTATTACTCCGGCTACAAGTTCCAGCGAGGCGTAGAAACCTACGACAGCGCCACGCAAGCGCAGATGAAGGCTTTCGTCTTCGAGCTTCTCGACGAGCTATACCAGCTCGAACTAAGGTACTCCGAAGCCCTATACCAACCACTCGGGCTTTACGACGACGTTGCCAACTTCATTCGATACAACGCCAACAAAGCGCTCATGAACTTGGGTTACCCGCAGCGGTTTAACCATGATGAGACCGCATTCAAGCCCGAGATTCTCGCCGCCCTCACCCCGGGGTCAGATGAAAACCACGACTTTTTCTCCGGTTCTGGCTCCGCATATGTCATCGGAAAAGCCGAAGACACCGCAGATGAAGACTGGGATTTCTAAATCCACGTCTTTCCCCATACATCCTAAGAAAGGAACATTCGCATGACTGCACAGATTTCTATCCTGGTAGGAAGCTTGCGTCGAGCCTCCTATGCACGAAAGATTGCACTCAAGGCAGCCACGTACTTCCCCGATGACTTCAAAGTCGACATCGTCGAGATTCGTGACCTCCCTCTCTACAACTTCGACTACGACGACCCCGCAGTGTCCGATATTGCGACTCCCGCGGAATACACCAGTTTCCGGGAAACCATTAAAGCCAGCGATGGCATCCTATTTGTCACCCCAGAAAACAACCGCACAATTCCTGCAGCTCTGAAGAATGCCGTTGACATCGGATCTAAGCCCAACGGTGATGTGGCATGGAAGAACCTGCCCGCGGGAATTATCAGCCACTCCGTCGGCCGTATGGGCGGTTATAGCTCTCAGAAGAACTTGCGACTCGCGCTGTCGTACTTCGACATGCCGATGCTCGGTCAGCCAGAGGTCTTCCTGGGACAATCGCCAACACTCATTGACGAACAAGGAGAATTCACGTCGTCAAGCACTGAGGACTTTGTTCGCGACTACATCAACAGATTTGCAGACCTAGTTCGCGAGCAGAGCCCACGCCACTAACTGAAATCCCCTAATCAGCGCAGCGTTACTGGGGATATCGCCGTATGAAGATTCTTCACTGACTAGGATCAAACGCTGCGTTCTCTGCGCGGTTAGGCGCTCGTCGTTAGGCTCATTTTCATGACTGTTTCTATCTCGGCCGTGATCGCGCTTAACGACGACCCCCGCGCCGCTGCGCGGTTTTACGCCGAAGGTTTTCACTCCAACATCAAGCCCAACTCCACCACGCTCACCATCGGCGGGATGGACTTTGAACTCATTGAGAACGGGAACCGCCGATTAACCCCCGCTGTGTCTTTTATGGTGCGATTTGCCCCTGGTCAGGAAAACCAGCTGCGCAGACTGTGGGAGCATCTGATGGCGGGTGATGAAACCATCAGCGGTGGTGCTACGCTCATGCCCCTGACCAGCTACGATTTCTCGCCGCTCTTTGGCTGGTTGGTCGACGGCAATGGGGTCAACTGGCAACTGATGATTGATTCCTTAACCAGCGGGGCTGCAAGCACGGACGCTGCCGCAAAGACAGCGAATCCCGCCGTTATTCCCTACTTCATGTGGACAGGCGACGAACCACAGGCTGCCGCCGCCACCGAGGTATACAACCGGCTTTTCGGGTCAGGGAATTTCATGACGCTCGACTCGCCGGGCATGCACAATTTCACCTTCGGCGACGGTGTGGCGATGCGCCTCTCCAGCGATTCGGCCGAAGAGGTCGAAAGCGCCTGCCAAGCGCTTGGCCTAACAGGCGCTGAGGTTGCCGAGGGCACGGAAGCCGTCGTCAAGCCTGACCGATTCGGCGTGTACTGGACGCTCTAGCGTTACTTACGGGTCAACGCGATTGCCGCGCCGACGACGGCTAACAGAACTGCACCAATAGAGAACCACATCATGTTGGAAGAGCCGTCATCCTCGTTTTCTTCGGTGCCCTTCGGATTCTGCTGGCTACTAGTCGGGGCCTCGCTACTTGGCGACTTGTGCGCGACCTGTTCAAAAGCTGGGCCCGGAATCTTCTCGCCGACCAACTCCGTGGTCAGCTGGTAAGTCACCGGGACGTTTTGAACACCCGCGACATCGTGGGATTGACCGGCACCCCAGCTGTTGTTGAAGAAGACAACGATGTACTGGTCGCCATCCAACCAGGCTCTTTCAGCCTCGTAATCGCCCGACTTTTCACTATCTTCGCCGATCCGATTGCGATAGTTAATCCGGGCCGAGTTACCAAATGTAGTCTCTTCACCGATCTGGTGTTCATTGGCCGGACGGTTTTCCTCGCTGCCGGCGAGCTGGCGTGCCGAGTTCAGCGTCTTGATATCCAGGCCGGAGATCTGTGCAAGCTTGTCCGCTTCTGGGGCGTCAATGAGTTTGACGGCGCCGCGGAGCTGCTGCCCATACTCGGACTTGATCTTGTACACGTGCGTCTCACCAGGAACAATGTCGGCCGTGACGCTGCTGATGTTGTCGGCAGTAAGTTCCGTGGCGTCATCGAACCACGAACCTGGGGTGACCTTCTTAGCCTGATCTGCTTCCGGTGTCGCGGGCGGAGGGTTCAAGCTCTCCTTGTCGGACGGGAACGCCTCCGGCACATCAATCAGGTTTTCGTTGGCGAAACGCTTGATGGTTACTTCTGCAGGAATGTCCTGGCCCTCGAAGGAGCCGCCTTTCCGAGCCACGGAGAACACCACATTGCCCGGCTTACAGTCCCCCTCAGCTCCCCCGGACTGCTTGGTTGTTATCGATGCGAAAAAGGGGCCATTGGAGTCGATGATGCCATTGCCGAAATCATTGGCCAGGAAGCAACTGCTGTCATCCAAATGCATAGTGAGCGCGAAGTTACGAACATCTAGGTCCATCAACGTCGCGCCTGACGACGCTCCCGGCACGGTAGCCGCACTAATTGCAAGCCGCTCTCCCTCAGCAACCGGGACGGAGAAGTACTCAGCACCGTCGCCTTCCTGATTACCGATGCTGCGCTCGGACTCAGGAGTCTTTTCCCGCAGCTTGGTCGAGAACGTTTCCACGTCGGCAGGCACCTTGGTAGCGCTCGTAGGAGCGTCGCCGCCCTGTATCTCTTGCGCGCTGGACTGCGCGGTGCGTGCGGTGCGGGTCGCCAGCGTCTTCATGGACTCAGCCAGCGAATCGGAGTCCTGGGCGTCCAGGTACTCACCGCCAGTGGCCTCAGCAATGCACTCCAGTTCAGCACGTGCACCTGCATCAACAAGGAAACCAACTGTGTTGATGACCAGGTCAATGCCCTGCTGCTTGAGTTCCTTGGCTACCTCGCACACCGGTGGCGGAGCACAGGTGTCCTCACCATCGGAGACCAACACAATCGAACGTTGCCCTTCTTTCGGCAACTCATCGGCAGCCTGACGCAGCGCAGGCCCCATCGGGGTGTGGCCGGAGGCTTGGACCTTTCCTACTTCAGCAGGAATCTTCGCCGAGTTACCCGCCTGCACGGGCAGCAGCGTGGTGATGTCCTGACAGCCAGCTTCCCGCTCCTCCGGCGAATTGCCAACTTCCGTGCCGTAGACCATGAACCCAATTTCGGAGTCCTCTGACACCGATCCCGCGAACTTACTCGTGGCAGTCTTCGCTGCCTCCATTCGGGTCTGGCCGCCCGCGTCGTCGGCAAGCATTGACCCTGAAGCATCCAGGATCACCATGGTTGGCGAGATAGTACTCGCGGCCTCTTGCGCCTGTGCACGCCCTGTTGTGATTCCCGCAAAAGAGCCTACGAGCACCAGCAGCATGGAGATGGTGAGCACGACCGCTGAGAGTTGTCTTCTTCTGATCATGTGGTCGGTTCCTTTTCTTCAAGCGTAAATCTTCAAGCGTAAAAAGAACGTTACATGACAAAAGTATGTCTGATTCTCAAGATAATGACTGGGCAGACCCCAAAAATTACGGGCGCCAAATATGATTACGGGCTGCAAATGTGAAACTGTATGAGTTTATGACACTTTCAGGCAATTTTTCAGGCCATTTTTGTCATAAACGCAGTCAGTAACTTGCATCGCCCTGCCGCCGCTGACATAAACGCAGTCAGTAACTCGCATTGGGATAAGTAGCAAAAGATGCCCACCGGTCGACCCGCCGAACGGGCATACTTTTTGTCTATTAACCAGCTCCCCCTAGCGGGACTCCAACCACGCCACAATGTCGGAGTAGACCTCTTCCTTATTCAACTCGTTGAGAATCTCATGGCGACCATCCGGATAGACCTTAAAGCGCACGTCCTTCTTGCCCGCGTTCAGGTATTTGCCCACGACCTCAGTCACACAGGCAGCGCCACCCGCCGGATCAACGGCACCGGAAACCACGAAAAGCGGCAGCTCATCAGGCGCTTTCTCATAGACTTCAGGCGAGTTCGCGTAGTGCGTGCCGACGAGAAGGTCGCGGAAAAAGGCATTGGTGGGAACGAAACCACACTTGTCGTCCGCAATATAAGCATCGACAATCTTGTGGTCGCGGGTGAGCCAATCAAACTTAGTGCGGCGCTCAAAGTCCTTGTTGTAATCAGCAAAGGTGAGAGTGTTGAGCAGCTTGCCCGGCGCGGTAGGACGAATCTTAGCCAGCAGGTTTGCCACCTTCATTCCCGCGTCGCCCTTAGCCCCTGGCCACGACACAGTGCCCATGATAATGACACCGGTGAGCCCCTCGCCGTACTTGGCGATGTAGTTACGAGTCAGAAGCGACCCCATGGAGTGGCCGAGAATATAGTGCTTGCTACCTGGGAATTCTGCATCAACGTACTGGCGCACCGCGTGGAGGTCTTCGAGAATCAGGTTCCAGCCACCGTAGTCAGCGAAGAAGCCCGGGATGCCAGCATCCGTCTTGGTCATACCGTGGCCGCGATGGTCGTGCGCGACGACGGCATAACCCTGGGATACGAGGTACTCGGCGAACTTGGCGTAGCGGTTGGCGTACTCGACCATGCCGTGGACAATCTGCACCACTCCCTTAGGAGTAATGGGCGCGCCCTTGTCATTTTCTGGAACCCAGCGCAGCACATTCAATGTGGCACCTGGGCGAGAAAGCGAAGTCCTAACAGCCGATGTCACGTCGGGCACCTTTCGAGTAGAGGTTTCGATGCTTATCGCTCATCGTACCGAGGAACTTGGCTGCTCACTGGTGCTTTCGTCAACAAACAAAGAAAAACTCTGCCACCAACGTGACAGAGTTTTTCAAGGGACCTTACGTCTTTACGTTTTTTCGTTTACGTGTTTCGCGCGTGACGCTCGCGAAGCTACAGAATCTCGCCCGGCTTGTAGGCCGCGGCCTCTGGGTACTTGTCCACGACAGCCTGCACACGTGCAACTACGCGGTCAACCTGGGATTCCGCGGCACCGATGAACGCATGGCGGTTCGCCAGAGCGTCGGCAAGCCCTGCGGCATCCAGCGGGAAACGCTCATCTGCAGCGAGACGTTCAGTGAGATTCTGCTCAGCACCCTTTTCGCGCATATCCAGTGCGGTGGCGACGGCGTGCTCCTTGATGATCTCGTGGGCTTCCTCGCGGCCCATACCAGCGCGAACGGCTGCCATGAGGATCTTGGTGGAAGCCAGGAACGGCAGGTAGCGCTCCAGCTCACGGTCGATCATGGCCGGGAATGCACCGAACTCGGACAGGACGGTGAGGAAGGTTTCGAACATGCCGTCCATGGCGAAGAAAGCATCCGGCAGTGCAACGCGGCGAACCACGGAGCAGGAAACGTCGCCTTCGTTCCACTGAGTACCGGCGTATTCGGAGAGCATGGTCATGTAACCACGCAGGATGACCTGGAAACCGTGGACGCGCTCACAGGAGCGGGCGTTCATCTTGTGCGGCATGGCGGAAGAGCCGACCTGGCCTTCCTTGAAGCCCTCGGTGACGGTCTCATTACCGGCCATCAGGCGGATGGTGGTGGCCAGCGACGCCGGGCCTGCGCCCAGCTCGACCAGTGCGGACAGAGCGTCGAAGTCGAGGGTGCGCGGGTAGACCTGACCAACGGAGTCAAAGACGCGGTCGAAGCCGAGGCCTTCAGCGATTTCGTTTTCGAGGGAGGCCAGTGCGGACTCATCACCGTCAAGCAGATCCAGCATGTCCTGGGCGGTACCCATCGGGCCCTTGATGCCACGCAGTGGGTAGCGGGAAATCAGGTCTTCTACGCGCTCGATGCCCAGCAGCATCTCGTCCGCAGCAGAGGCGAAGCGCTTACCCAGGGTTGTTGCCTGTGCGGCGACGTTGTGGGAGCGACCTGCCATCACCAGCGACTGGTACTCGGAGGCCTTTTCCGCAGTGCGGGCGGCAACGGCAACGGCCTTGTCGCGCACGACCTTCAGCGACTGCAGAACCTGCAGCTGCTCAACGTTTTCGGTCAGGTCACGCGAGGTCATACCCTTGTGAATGTGCTCGGTGCCAGCCAGGTCGCAGAACTCTTCAATGCGAGCCTTCACATCGTGGCGAGTAATACGCTCACGGGCGGCAATGGAGTCGAGGTCAACCTGGTCGATGACCTTCTCATACGCCTCGATAGTGCCCTCCGGCACCTCAATTCCGCGAGCGACCTGAGCCTTCAGAACGGCAATCCAGAGCTTGCGCTCGAGGATGATCTTGTACTCAGGGCTCCACAACTCAGCCAGAGTCGCAGAGGCGTATCGGTTAGCAAGGACGTTTGCGATCTTCTTTTTCTCAGCCACGCCCTCAAGTATTCCATGACCACTGCATCCGCGGTTATCTAGGCCATGGATGACCACGCATTTCTTCCACGCCCTCGTTGAATTTGCGCATCAATCGCACGAACTCCGCGAGCTCCGAGTCTTCCCAGCCATGCGTAATGTCATCGACGGTATTCTTACGCGCCTCAATCTCCCGGTGCAGCAGCTCTAGCCCCTTGTCGGTCGCGCTATGCACCTTCGCGCTTGACGACGGCGCGGACCTCTTCGCGATATACCCCTGCCGCATGGCGGCGGCCAGCTGGCGATGCACTGTAGAAATGTCCAGCCCTAGTGCATCGGAGAGCTCGGCGACCGTCATATCCGGCTGTGCTTCCAGCCTAGCCAGCAGTGCTGCGGCGGAGCGATCCAACAGGATGTCCTTACGATGTGGTCGGTAGCCGCTGGAGCTCACCCGGGATAGCAGCATGTTCTCGTAAACGAGCGCGGCCAGGTCGTCGTTTCGCACGGTGGCAGTCAATCCTCTTGTCGCCTTTATGTCGGCCCTTTAATGGGCCTGCGGGATGTATCTGTTTGCTGAACAGCCCCTATTCTAGCGCGCCACGGATGCGGTTAAGGCCGAAAAAGCACATTTGCATCATACAAACCAATTGTTATAATTCGAGCCCTAACTGCATTTTTGCATGATACAAATGCCGGAAAGCAGTTTCGCCAAAGCACTAATTCCACGATCGTTTTCAAACGAGAAAAGAGACCGCATCTTCAGCATGACAACGCATACGACCACACAGAACAGGCACAAACAGAACGAGCAGGACGAGCAGCACGGGCAGGACAAGCTCTTCTCCCCCGCGTTCATCATCAGCTGGCTGATTAACTTCAGCATGTACCTGGTGTTCTACCTTTCAATCACGGTCATGGCGCTCTACGCCGTCCAGCGCTTCTCCGCCTCCGATGCCGCCGGTGGCTTCGCCGCCAGTTCTTTCGTGGTCGGCGCCACCATCGCTCGTCTCTTTTCCGGCTACTTGGTGGACACCTTCGGTGGTCGCAGAATCATGCTTGGCTCGCTCGCTGTCATCGTGGCGGCCTGCGCCGCCTACATGTGGGCCGCATCCCTGCCGGTCTTGATTGCAATCCGCATCATCCACGGCCTGACCTACGCATTCGCCTCCACCGCCGTGATGGCCGCCGCCCAGACCGCTATTCCGGCTTCGCGCCGCGCAGAGGGTACTGGCTATATCTCGCTCGGCACCACCCTGGCCACAGCGATTGGCCCAGCTCTCGGCCTGGCCCTTATTGGCTCAGTCGGCTACAGCGTCCTCTTTGCCACAGCCCTCGGCCTGTCCATTGTCGGACTGGTGCTGGCACTCTTTCTGCCACAACACAACGGGCCCGCCACTGCGGAAACCAAGGCCGAGGCCACCGAGGATTCGTCGGCAAGCGAGACGAAGCGCACATTTTCCTTCGATGACATCATGACGCCGAGAGTGGTGCCGATTGGCCTGTTCATGCTGCTCATCGGCCTGGCGTATGCGGGCGTGATTACGTTTTTGAACCGATACTCGCAGCTGGGCGGCCTGACTAGGGGCGCCAGCTTCTTCTTCATCGCCTATGCGGTGGCGATGATGGCGGCACGTTTCTCACTGGGACGCCTGCAGGATCGCCGCGGCGACAACCCCGTCATCGCCATCGGCCTGGTGTGCTTCACCATCTCACTGCTTGTTCTGGCTTTCGCAACCGCTGACTGGCACGTTATCGCCGCCGGTGCGCTCTGCGGCCTGGGCTACGGCACGCTGATGCCGGCCTGCCAGACCATCTCTGTGCACCTGGCCCCGGCACACAAGTTGGGCACGGGCATCTCGACGCTGCTCTTGCTTGTCGACGCGGGCATCGGCCTCGGCCCAATCGTGCTTGGTTCGGTAGCCGCCACTATGGGCTTCGACAAGATGTACGCAGGCCTGGCGGTTGTGGTGGTTCTCGCGGCCGTCTTCTACTGGTTCGTGCATGGCCGCAAGCCTGTTGCGAGGCGCCATCGCGTGGATCTTTAGAACTAATTGGTGTGCAGTCACTTTTTACAGGTGAATATCGGACAAGGAACACCGATAGCAGTTATGTGTCGTGAGTCACCTATACTTTCCCCCATGACTGAATCATCCACACCACAGAGCATGATTTCGATTGCCGAGGTGAACAAGCACTACGGCGATTACCACGCTTTGCGCGACATCAACCTGGAAATCCCAGCTGGCCAGGTCGTAGTTATCCTCGGCCCCTCCGGCTCTGGTAAATCCACACTGTGCCGAACCATCAACCGCCTGGAAACCATCGACAGCGGCGAAATTCGCATCAACGGCAAGCTCCTTCCCGAAGAAGGTAAGGAACTCACCCGCCTGCGCGCTGAGGTCGGCATGGTCTTCCAGCAGTTCAACCTCTTCAGCCACATGACCATTCGCGACAATGTCACGTTGGCCCCACTGAAGGTCCGCAAGATCTCCAAAGCCGAGGCCCGCGAGCGTGCGGACAAGCTGCTCGCCCGTGTCGGCATTGCGGAACAGGCTGACAAGTACCCGGCGCAGCTCTCCGGCGGTCAGCAGCAGCGCGTCGCCATCGCACGCGCCCTGGCCATGGACCCGAAGGTCATGCTTTTCGACGAGCCCACCTCCGCGCTCGACCCGGAAATGATCAACGAGGTCCTCGATGTCATGACCGACCTGGCCAAGGGCGGCATGACCATGGTCTGTGTCACCCACGAGATGAGCTTCGCCCGCCGCGTGGCCGACCGCATCCTGTTCATGGCCGACGGTGCGATTGTCGAAGACACCGACCCGGAGACCTTCTTCACCAACCCGCAGAGCGATCGCGCCAAGGACTTCTTGGCCAAGATCGTCGGACACTAGGCGGGGCTGGTCACCATGAAGCTTTCACTATTACGAGGAGGCCGGGGACGCAGTCGCAACCAGGGCCGCCGAGGTGTCGTCGGCAAGCGAGTTGCGGCGGCTGTCGTAGCTGTTGCCACGACGATGAGCCTCGCGGCCTGCGGTAGCAGCGGACCCCGAAACCTGCTGGCCGATATCGAAGCCGGGCACGTGACACTGGGTACGAAGTTTGACCAGCCGGGTCTCGGCGAGCGCACCCCGGACCGTGAGTTCGCGGGCGTCGACAACGATGTTTCCCGCTACGTCATTGAGTACATCGCCAACAAGAACGGTTGGGATGTGCCCGAGATGGAGTGGCGCGAGACCCCGTCCGCTCAGCGCGAGACGCTGATTAACAACGGCGAGGTCAACATGATCGCCGCCACCTACTCCATCAACGCTGGCCGCCTGGCTGCCGTCGACTTCGCCGGCCCGTACCTGGTCACGCACCAGGCACTGTTGGTGCGCGGTTCCGAGGGTATCCAGGGGCTTGACGACGTCGCCCCGGGCACTCGCCTGTGTTCTGTATCCGGCTCCACCCCAGCGCAGAAAGTCAAGGACGCTCTACCGGAGGTGCAGCTGCAGGAGTTCGATACCTACGCCGCGTGCGCGGAAGGTGTGAAGCAGGGTGTCGTCGATGCCCTGACTACCGATGCAACTATTCTCGCGGGCTTCGCCCAGCGCTACAAGGAGCGCTTCGGCGACGACTTCCGCGTGGTCGAGCTGCGCAACCCCGATGGTTCCTACTGGACCAATGAGTACTACGGCATCGGCCTGCCCAAGGGTGATGATGCCAGCCGTGAGGCCATCAATGAGGCGCTGGAGTCGCTGTACGACACCGGTGAGCTTCAGAAGATCCTGAAGAAGCATTTGGGCGACAAGTTCGAGCTCGACGACAAGCCGGCAATCGGCGATCTGTCGTTCGTAGAGAAGAAGTAGGAAGGGGTGCGAGCAAACAATGAATCCAGAACTATGGAGTGAAATGGGGCCGGAACTGCTTCCGGCTTTCTGGGTAACCATCAAACTGACGATTGCTTCGGCAATTGGTTCCCTGATTTTTGGCACGCTTCTCACCGCTATGCGCGTGAGCCCCGTGGGAATCCTACGTACCCTGTCGACCTGGTACATCAGCATTGTCCGCAATACCCCGCTGACGTTGATTGTGCTGCTGGCCTCGATGGGTCTCTACTACAACTTGGGGCTGCTGCTGGCTGCGGAGAATGACTCCTTCATTGTCAAGCAGAACTTCCGTCTCGCGGTGTTGGCGTTTGTTGCCTACACCTCGTGCTTCGTTGCGGAGTCCCTGCGCGCCGGTATTAATACTGTGCCGTTCGGTCAGGCCGAAGCCGCCCGCTCCCTGGGGCTTAGCTTCGGCCAGAGCTTCCGCTACATCATCTTCCCGCAGGCGTTCCGTGGCGCTATCGTGCCGCTCGGCAACACCCTGATCGCGCTGACCAAGAACACCACGATTGCCTCGGTAATCGGTGTGGCTGAAGCGTCGCTGCTGATGAAGACCATGACCGAAAACTACGCCAGCGATATCCTGATTATCTTCGGCATCATCGCTGTCGGCTTTATTATTCTGACTCTGCCGACCGGCCTGTTCTTCGGCTGGGCTGGCAAGCGATGGGCGGTGAAGCGCTAATGGCTACTCGCGCAACAGTTCTTTACGACGCGCCGGGCCCCAAGGCTCAGCGCTTCAACCGAACCCTCACCTGGATCGTGGCCGCAATCACCGTTGCGATTCTCGCCTGGGTGGGAATGAAGCTGGCCGACAAGGGCCAGTTCGAGGCCAATAAATGGTCGTTCTTCCTCGAATCCACAACCTGGACCACATACATTCTGCCCGGTCTGGTCAGCACCATTGTCGCGGCTGTCGTCTCTATTGTGTTGGCACTGGTTATTGGCGCTCTCCTGGGCGTCGGCAGGCTGAGCCCGGTCGCACCGGTGCGCTGGCTGTGCTCGGTGATTGTCGAGTTCTTCCGCGCCATTCCGGTGCTGGTGCTCATGCTGTTTGCCTACTCGGTGTTCGCGCTTTGGCAGCTGTTTCCGTCGAACTACCTCGGCTTTGCCGCCGTTGTGTTTGGCCTGACCATGTACAACGGCTCCGTCATTGGCGAGACACTGCGCTCCGGCATCGAGTCGCTGCCGAAGGGCCAGCGTGAGGCCGCGATTGCGCTGGGTCTCTCCCACCGCCAGACGATGGTCACTATTTTGCTGCCGCAGGCAGTCGCCGCCATGCTGCCGGCGATTATCTCGCAGATGGTCATTGCGCTGAAGGACTCCGCGCTGGGTTACATGATTGGCTACGTCGAGGTTGTCCGCTCTGGCCGCCAGCTTGGCGAGTACTACGGCGCCATGATTCCATCGCTGGTCGTCGTGGCGATCATTCTCATTGCCATCAACTTCGGCCTGGCCAACCTTGCCGAGCGTATCGAAAGCCAGCTCCGCGCCGGCCGCGCCCGCCGCAACATCATTGCGAAGGTCCCGCATCAGCCTGACGTCGGTGTCACCACCAAGGACCAGGCCAACGTGGATTGGCACGATGAGGACTACAAGGACCTCCGAGGCACCTACGAGTAGAGCTAATCACGGCTTAACGCCACACTTGCTTTACGACGAACACAGCGACGCCGCCCACGGAAACTGCTAAAGGTTTCCGCTGGGCGGCGTTTTTATTTGGCTACAGCCTTTGCCTTCGCTCTTATCGATGAGCTACTCACTGATGGACAGGCTCCAGTGCATCGATAGGTGAATAGCGTGGCCACAAGTGCCGGGCACTACTGCGACCGTGCTCTACTACGACTCAGACTTCGTCCCCGACTCCTCTAATTCCTCCGATTCCGACTTTTCGCCAGACTCAAACTCACCTTCAACGACCACATCGGACTGAATAACCAGACGTCCCTCTTCATCGTGGGTGTACTCAAAGCGCGGCAGCTCATTGCCCTCTTCGTCGTAGCCCGGCGCGGGTGCGGCTTCGTGCTTCTCCAACTTCTCCGGAGTATCGGTCTTCTCCCACTGGCGGGTAACCGGCTTGCGCACTGCCATGTGGTCATCACTCATGCCTTTGACCAAGGAGTACATCATCACAAAGTGGAGGAAGAAGAACGGTACACCGATAACAATCACGGCAGACTGCAGCGCTTCCAGTGCGGTTTCACCAGAAATCAGCAGCAGAGAAGCTGCCACAGCACCAATCATGACGCCCCACAGCACGCGGTAGAAGGTCGGAGCCTTGTTTTCCTCACCGGTGGACATCATGTCCATCACCATCGAAGCGGAGTCAATGGAGGTGACGAAGAAGATCATAATCACAAAGAGCGCAAACACACTGACAAGGGTTGCCAGTGGGTACTGCTCCAGCAGGATAAATAGAGCCGGCGAGGGATCCCCTCCTTCGACGACTGGTTCCGTCAGAATGCCCGGCTGCTCATTTTCCAGTTCGAAGCCAGCGCGGCCGAAGATAGAGAACCACATGATTGACACGATTGTCGGCAGTGCAATCACACCGGCAATGAACTGACGCACAGTACGGCCGCGGGAAATACGGGCGACGAACATGCCCACAAATGGCGACCAGCAGATTGTCCAGGCCCAGTAGAAGACCGTCCAGGCGCCCTGTTTCCAATTCGGGTTGACGTCGTAGGAGTCAGTCCAGAACATGATGCGAGGCAGCGCATCCAAGTAGACACCCGCCGTATCGACGGTCTGGCGCAGCAGCGTCAATGTCGGGCCCATGAGCAGCACGAAGACCATCAATGCCATGGCGGCCCAAATGTTCGCATTGGACAACACCTTAATACCTTTGTCCAGACCGCGGGCCACGGAAATCGAGGCAATCACAATAATGATGGCAATCAGAATGAGCTGCACCATCGAGCTTTCCGGGGTACCGATTACACGTGCAGCACCGGAGTTAATCTGCAGCGCACCCATGCCCACCGATACCGCGATACCGACGACGGTACCGATGATGGCGACGGCGTCGATAAGCTTGCCCGGCCATGAGTAGATGCGGGTACCGAGCAGCGGCGCGAAGATGGAGGAGACGCGCGGCGGCAGGTGACGCTTGTAAATGAAGTACCCCAGCGCGAGCCCCGGCAGCGCCATGATGACCCACATGTGAATACCCAGGTGGTAGATGGTAAATGCCATCGCAGTGTTCTGAGCTTCGCGGCTCATCGGCTCTTGACCGAACGGCGGGTTGTAAGCGTGGTTGAGCGGTTCAGCCACGCCCCAGAACATCAGCATGGAGCCAGTACCACCGGCGAAGAGCATGCCGAACCACTCGGCGATGGTGTATTCGGGCTCTTCGTCATCATCGCCAAGCTGGATGCGTCCGTAGCGGGACACAAACAAGCCGATGAGGAAGATAAAGCTTGCCGAGACACCACCGATGAACAGCCAGCCCATGTTAGACGTAACCCAATCGGAAGCGGCCGAGTAGGCATCCCGAGCGGTATCCCCCAGCGCTATGGTCACTGCCACAAAGAGGACAATGAAACCCATCGCCGTCGTGAAGATCAACGGGTCGGTCGGCAGGTTCTTAAGAAAACCGCCCGACTTCTTTTCTTGCGTTTTTACTTGTGGCGTTTGTGTAGATCCCATTATCGGGGTCAGCGCCTTTCACTTCTAGATTGTTTGTCTCAGAAAAGACAGCTCGGAAGACACATTCCTCCCAAGTCGGTTATCTACGTTACAAAAGGAAGCCCAGTCATTCTCAATAACTAAGCCTTTGTTCTGTAATTGCGACTTTTTCCTTCGAGTTCACGCTGGTTTAACTGAACGTCAAAGTGGAAAACCTATCGTTCGACTCCATGCAGCTTTCCCGTCGCAGCGCTCTACGTTTAGGCGCATCCACCGCACTTGCCACTTCAGTCACGCTCGCTCATGCCTCTAGAGCTGCGGCTTCAGCTACACCGGGTTCGCCGTCACTGGCCTCCCCAGGGTTACTGCGTTCTCGGCCACAGCTCACCCACGGCGTTGCAAGTGGCGATATCCGCGGCGACGGCGCATTAATTTGGGCTCGCTCAGACCGCCCCGCCCACATGGTGGTTGAAACTGCTGCAACTGAGAGCTTCCAGAATGCCAAGGTATTCCGCAGTAACTCTCTGTTAACTCCAGACACTGACGGCACCGGACGTCTACGTGTCGTCGGTCTCGAACCGGGGCAGGAAATCTTCTATCGCGTCACGCTCGAAGAGGCAGATACTGGAATCTGCTCTGATCCCGTTATCGGCACCTTCCGTACTGCCCCCAACCGCGCATCCAACATCCGCCTGCACTGGTCCGGCGATGTCGCAGGACAGGGTTGGGGAATTAACGACGAGATCGGTGGCTACACCGGCTTTTCCACCATGCTGGAGCGCAATCCAGACCTATTCATTCACTCAGGCGACACCTGCTACGCCGACGGTCCGCTGGAGGAATCCGTCACGCTTTCCGACGGCACTGTGTGGCACAACCATGTCACTCCGGCCAAATCCAAAGTTGCTGAAACCCTCGAGGATTATCGCGGCCAGTACTCCTACAACCTCATGGACAAGAACTACTTGGCCTTCAATGCGCAGGTTCCGCAGCTGGTCCAGTGGGATGACCACGAAACAGTCAACAACTGGTACCCCAACGAAGTCCTAGACGATGATCGCTATACCGAGCGCGATGTCAACACCCTGGCCAAGCGCGCCTACCAGGCTTTCCATGAGTGGCAGCCACTTGATCAGCAAATGGCTGTTGATGGGCGCGTATACCGCAAGGTTTCCTACGGCCCTTTGCTAGACATCTTCATCCTGGATATGCGCAGCTACAAGGGAGAAAACACTTCCAATAATCCGCGCTCGACAACCGAAGAACCAATCCTTGGCGAAAAGCAGACAAACTGGTTAATCGACTCCCTCAAGGACTCCCGCGCGACGTGGAAGATTATTGCCAATGACCTACCGCTTGGAATCATTGTCCCCGACGGCGACGATGGTGACCAAGAAAGCGTATCCAATGGTGCCGCCGGTACGCCTGCAGGCCGTGAGCGTGAAATCGCTCGCCTGCTCAGCGCCATTAAAGATGTTTCAAATGTCGTTTGGCTCACCGCCGATGTGCACTACACCGCGGCTCACCACTACAGCCCCGAGCGCGCACAGTTCACTGACTTCGCGCCCTTCTGGGAATTCGTCTCCGGTCCTCTCCACGCGGGCGCTTTCGGCCCCAACGAAATGGATCCGACCTTCGGGCCGAAGGTGGAATACGTCCACGCTCCGGGTAAGGACAACGCCAACGCCGACCCCACGCAGGATTTCCAACACTTCGGTGAAGTCGACATTGACGGCGACTCGCGTGAGATGACTGTCCGTTTGCTCACCACCCGTGGCACCGAGTTGTGGTCGACGACACTGAAGCCACAGGCGTAAGCACACTGTTCAACTGGGCATGGCGGTAGCTGCTAATTAGTGCGTTCCACCACGCTTTACGACGGTCTCCTGCCCCGCAGCCTGCCAGGCCACAATACCTCCGTCCAAGTTGATGAGCTCCGGCGTGGCACCATCAGTCTCGACCTCACCAGCCAGCAGCTCAATTGCCTGCTGCGAACGGGCACCCGAGTGGCAGTGAATGACAACTCGTGGGGAGTTCGGCTGGAGGTTCCGCTCAGCCCACGCTTCGCGAATCGCAGCCCACCTACGGCTGCGAATTTCGCCGAGCGGTACAAGCACCGATCCGGCAATGGCGGCCTCTGCATACTCTTCGGGCTCGCGTACATCGATAAGAGGCACGCCCTCGGCGAGAAGCTCACGCACTGCATGAGGACCAACGCTGCGCACATTCTGCTCCGCGCCGTCTTCATTTTCCGACCACGATGCTGCGCACACCTGCGCAATTTCGGTCAGGTCGGAAACGGGTTCGCGCTCCGGGTCGGTTGCAAAGGACAGTGTGCGGGTGGTTGCCTCCAAAGCGTCGATAAGCACGAGCTTGCCGACGGCGGCCTTGCCGACACCGGTGAGCACCTTGATTGCTTCGACGACCATCATGGAACCAATCTGACCGACCATTGCGCCGAGAACCCCACCTGCGGCGCACGACGGCACGGAGCCGGGGTCGGGGATGTCGGGGTAGAGATCGCGAAGCATGGGACCGCAGCCCGGCCAGAACACAGACAGTTGCCCTGCAAACTGCAGGATTGTGGCCCAGACCAGCGGGGTTCCGGTCAGCTCCGCAGCATCGGAAGACAGATAGCGGGTGGCGAAATTGTCCGCGCCGTCGAGCACTACATCGTGAGTGGCGAAGAGCTCCTCAGCATTGTCGACGCTTAACCTGCCGACGATTGCGGTCACCGATGCCTCGGAGTCAAGGCGCCGCACGGCATCCGCGGCAGATTCGGCCTTCGGGCGACCAATGTCGGACTCACGGTGAATGACCTGGCGCTGAAGATTGGACTCGTCGACCACGTCATCGTCAATGATGGTGATGTGCCCGACCCCTGCCCCGGCCAGGTACAACAGCGCAGGCGATCCCAAGCCACCAGCTCCGATGACGAGGACGCGGGAGGCTCGCAAAGTTCGCTGCCCCTCGGCACCAAAGCCCGGAAGTGTTAGGTGCCGGGCGTACCGGCGCAGGTCGCGGTCCGAAAGATTGACCCCCTGCTCAGCCATTACAGAGAATCCTGCTCGCGTGCGCCGCTGACGCGCTCAGTGATGATGCCCTCAAACGACGAGCTCGCCTGGGCTAGTCGACGCCGTGGAATGCGGCCGGACTCGCGAGCAGTCAGTCCTGCCTCAACGCCGAAGCGCATCGCCGTGGCCATGCCCACCGGATCATGTGCACGGGTCACTGCGGATGCCAACAGCACTGCATCGCAGCCAAGCTCCATCGCCTGAGCTGCCTCAGACGCGGTACCGATGCCCGCATCCAGGATGATGGGCACATTCGCGCGGTCCACAATCAGCTCGATGTTGTGTGGGTTAAGAATGCCCAGACCAGTGCCAATCGGCGAGCCCGCCGGCATGACAGCTGCACAGCCCAGATCCTCCAGCCGCTTGGCCAGCGCCGGATCGTCGTTGGTGTAGGCGAAAACGACGAAGTCGTCAGCTACCAACTGCTCCGCTGCCGCAACCAGCTCGACCGGGTCCGGCAGCAGCGTGTCCTCGTCGGCGATGACCTCGAGCTTTAGCAGATTGGTCTCCAGCGCCTCGCGGGCCAACTGCGCAGTCAGCACCGCGTCACGAGCGGTATAGCACCCCGCAGTATTCGGCAGCGCCGCAATATTGTTGCGCTGCAGAATCTCAAAAACGTTCTGCTTCGTGCCGGGCGTAAAGCGGCGCATCGCCACCGTAGTCAGCTCGGTGCCCGAAGCCACCAGCGCGCGCTCCAGCGTATCCATGCTGGTCGCACCGCCAGTTCCCATAATCAGACGGGAGTTCAATTCCAACCCGCCAATGCGCAGCGGTTCCCGTGTAAGTTCGCGCGTCAGTTCGCTCGCCGCCCCGGTTTCGTTTTCCTGTGCGGACATATTTTCCTGTGCGGACTTCTCAGTCATCTCTAGCCTCCCTGAACTGCTGTCACGATGTCGATTGCACCTGCCACGGGCGTGGTCGCCCACTTGGCACGCGGAATCACCGCACCATCCACGGCTACTGCAATCCCCAGGCGGGTACCGTCCGCGGCGGTGCCGTCGTCGTTAAGCGCGTGCCCCGTGTGCTGTGCGACGAGATCTGCAACCATCTCCCCCGCAGCCGGTGTGTAGCCTTCGCCATTGAGTGTTGTGGTGGACATAAGCGAGCCTCCTCTAGTCACTGAAGCGGAATGGATTGACGGCGGAAAGGAGCGCCGGGTCGTTATCATTTTCTCGACCGGCGACGACATCGGCGGTGAGCTTGGAACCGATAGCCGTAAGCAGAATGCCGTGGCGGAAGTAGCCGGTGGACACGGTCAGTCCTGGAGCCACGCGGCCAATCATGGGGACATCGTCCGGGGAACCCGGCCGGGCGCGGGCGGTCATCTCGTAGATTTCGCAGTCGAGAATGCCGGGCACCAGGCGGTATGCGTCGCGGAGTAGCTGGTGGACTCCTTCGGCGGAGACGCCGGTCAGGTCATCTTCGCGCGAGGTGGCGCCGAGCACGACGGTGCCGTCAGCACGCGGGACGATATAAACCGGACGCCCCTGAACCACACCGCGAATAGTGCGGTTGACCAGCGGCTGCAGGCGCTCCGGTACACGCAGACGCAGCACATCCCCATAGACCGGGCGCAGTGGCAGATTCAGATTCTCCGGCAGACCGGTGATATCGGCGGTGTTCAACCCCGCAGCCAGAACGACCTCATCGGCGAGGTAATCATTTCCGTCCGCACCGCGCAGACCGATGGCGCGGTCGGAAGCGTAGATAACCTCTTGCGCGCGGGTGCGGATGACACGGTCTCCCAGAATGCTCAGCAACGCCTCGGCGAGCAGACGCGGATTGACCTGGTGATCGCCTGGAATATCCACCGCACCAACACAGCCCGGCCCCAGTGCCGGTTCTGCCCGGCGCGCCTCGGTTGCCGTGATGCGGTTGATTTCCATACCTATGTCATGCTGCAACTCAACGAGCTCGCTAAGGGTCTGCCGGTCGGCGGCATCACCCGCACAAACGAACGTGGAATTCTCGATGTAGCCGACATCGTGGCCTGATTCCTCAGCGATGTTCTGAGCAAAGTCGCGGTAGAGCTTGCCCGACTCCACCATCAGCGGATACAGCGTCGGCTGATCCCACACAACTTCGGCCACCGGCGCCAGCATGCCCGCTGCGGCGAAAGTTGCGCCGGAAACGGGCTCGGCATCGAGGACGGTCACACCGAATCCCTGGCGGAGTAGTCTCCATGCCGTCGCCAAGCCAATAATGCCCGCGCCTGCGATAACAACGCTTGACGACGTATCCCCTGTGCCACCCTCACTTGTCGAGGCAGCACCCATAGCGGCAGCATTCACTGCCATTCCTCCCTCCGGCGGCATAACCCGCATCAGGTAAAAGCGGTCGGCGTTATTCGCCCTCTCAGCCAGCGGTGTCTCATCGATACCGGGCACGGCTCCCGCGGAACGTGGTACTCCCCCATCATATGACTTTGGGCTCTCCGCCACGACACCGCATCCTCAACCTCGCCTAACATGGGGACATGAACGCCTCATCAGCTGCCACTCGCACAACACGACGCGCCCTGCTTGCCGACGCCCGCCTGTACCTCTGCACCGACTCGCGCGCATCCCGCGGTGATTTGCGCGAATTTCTGCACGCCTGTTACGAAGGCGGCACCGACATCATCCAGCTGCGCGACAAGAAAGTCGACACTCGCGACGAGATTGCCGCCGTGGAGATCCTCGCCGAGGTCGCCGCTGAACACGGCAAGCTCTTCGCCGTCAATGACCGCGCCGACATTGCCGCGCTGACCGGCGCAGACATTCTGCATGTGGGCCAGGAAGACCTCACGACCGAGCAGGCCCGCCAGATCGTTGGCCCCGAGGTTCTCATCGGCCGGTCCAACCGAAATCTGGACATGTTCGCCGCCTCACTTGCCGACGATGGCATCGATTACGCGGTAATCGGTCCGGTTTATGCCACCCCGACGAAGCCCGACCGTCAGCCCGTCGGAGTCGAGATGGTCAGTGAGGCTGCGGCACTGGTGCGGAGAGTGCGGGCACAGGGATCAGCGGAGTCCCACCAGGATTCCGTGGCCGATATTGTGCGCCCACACGACCGCGGCGCAAGTGACCCCGTCAAGCCATGGTGGGCAATCGGCGGTATCAACGCCGAGACCGCTGGTGAAGTTATCGCCGCTGGTGCGGAGCGCATTGTGGTGGTTCGCGCACTGACCGAGGCAGAAAATCCGGAAGAGGCAGCGCGTGCTTTGCGCGCTGTGGTTGCGGGCGGTCGCTGAGTTTCATGGGTTAATAGACAAAAGTGTGTCCGCTCGGCGTGTCGCTGGGTGGGCACCATTTGCTATTTAGCCCTACTTCGCCCCAATGCGAGTTAGTGACTGCGTTTATGACAAAATTGGCCTGACCCTACCGGCCTGAAAGCGTCATAAACTCGCACAGTTTCACATGTGCAGCCCGTTGAGCTGGGCGTGGACCCCGCCTTTCCACACTGTTGGTTGTTGATTTCCATCGCGACGGAGCCCCGCGTGCACGGACTCCGTCGCTTCCTGTTACTCTCCGGCGAATGTCTCCAACTGCCGAATAGCGCCGGAGACAATCAACAGGTCACCTGCGGAAATGCGGTCGTCGGCAAGCGCAGGGCGGAAGCGCTGACCGCGCTTTTGTACGGCGACAACCGTAATCGGTGCGCTCTGGTTAATCTCCGCCACCGTCTTATCCAGGCAGTGGATTGGCGGCGCGACCTTGCCTACTGCGTAATCGCGGTCGAACTCCAGGAAGTCCTGGACCTTGCCGCCGATGAGGTGCGCGATACGACGACCGGTGTCGGCCTCCGGGCGAATGACGTGGTGCACACCAATCTGGCCCAGGATTTTGGCGTGGGCCTGGTTATCGGCCTTTGCCCAAATCATGGGCACCCCCATATCTACCAGCGCAGACGCGGTCAGTAGCGATGCCTCGATGTCACTGCCGATGGCGATAACAACACGTTCGGCTTCATCGACACCGAGCTGCTTCAGTACCTCCGGCATGGTGGTGTCGGCGGTGACCACGTGGTCGAAGGTCGAAGACAGCTCCTGAACCACCTTTTCGCGATGGTCTACGCAGAGAACCTCGATACCGCCAGCGACCAGCTCCTCGCCGAGTGCCTGGCCGAAACGCCCCATGCCGAGTATGACAACAGGCGAAGAGCTGGCCTGGTTGGAGAAATGCTCCGCGAAACCTGCGAACGGATTGAATTTCGAGTTAGCCAATGAAGGGCCTTTCTTCCGGATATTCATAGACGCGCTGGCGTGGGCGGGCGGCCAAGGCCGTCGCCAAGGCGATTGGGCCAACACGACCGGTGAACATCAGCACGATGAAGATTGCCTGTGCCGCCACCGGTAGGTCAGCGGTGATACCTGTGGAAAGGCCTACCGTGGCGAAGGCACTGACTACTTCAAAAAGGATTTGGTCAGTAGAAAACTGTGGCGCTATGAAACTGACGGCGATTACTGCCAGGAATACCTGGCCAATACCGAAGGCAAGGACGACGAGGGCCTGACGCAGCACCTTTGGATTGAGGCGCCGCCGAGCCACGGACACGGAGGTGTCACCGCGAATTTCCGCGAGAACGGCGGCGAGAATGACGGCCGACGTCGTGATTTTCACGCCACCTGCGGTACCACCGGTGCCGCCGCCAATGAACATGAGGAAGTCCGTGCCCAGCAGTGTCGACGGGTGAAAGTCTGCGTAATCGAGTGCGTTGAACCCCGCGGTACGCGGGCTCACACCAGCGAAGAATGAGTTGAGTATCTTCTCCCCCGTGGTGAATCCAGACATGGCATTGGACCACTCACCAAATGCCACCATGAGCGTGCCCAAGGCAATCAGCAGGATGGTGCCTTTAATGGTGAAGCGAGTAGTCAATGACCAGCGCTTAGGCAGCTGTCCTCGAGTGCGAACGCTGAGCCACGTCTTCAGGTGCCGCCAAGCCTCAAGCAAAACCGGAAAACCCAGACCACCCACAATGAGGGCGAAGGCCAGGGGCAATAGCACCCAGGTATCACTGAAAAATCCCATGACATTGTCGGTATACAGAGCGAAGCCGGCGTTGTTAAAGCCGGAGATGGCATGGAACAAGCCTTCCCACACAGCTCTTCCCCAGCTGTACTCATAACCGAAGTGGAACCGCAGCATAAGTGCCACTGCGACCACAAACTCCACCAACAGAGTGAAGCTAACGGCAGCACGGACAACCCACGAAATCTCGCCCATATCCATACCGCGGCCTTCAACGCGGGCACCGGCACGGCGGTTCAGGCCGAGCCTTCCTGCTACGAAGAGGCCGAAGAGTGAAGCCAAGGTCATGAACCCGAGACCACCCAGCTGAATTAGCAGCATGATGACGACCTTGCCGAAGGTTGACCAATGGGTGGCCGTATCTACGGTGATCAGGCCGGTCAGGCTTGTTGCTGAGGTGGCTGTGAACAGCGCATCAGACAGCGCCGTGGGCAAACACATATCCCCAGGGCTCGGGGCGCACTGCCCCGTGGGATGGCTATTGACTGCCGAAATCGGCAGCATTAACAAAACCGTGCCAGCGGTTATCAGGGCGACATAACACCACACCACCAACGTCGTGGGACGAACTCCCCGACGTGATTTAGTGGCGTGCCGCGACAGCGTAATCACCATCGGAACGTTAGTCCTCGTGGCCAGCGATGTCGAGGGGAATGCTGATATTCCGCCTCTGCATATGCCGGGACTTAGCGGGGAGCTGCTTTACGACCCCAGACACCGTTGCGATATCCCGTACACATTTCGCGCCCCATCCCCGCCCCCACACCCCACCCCGCTTTGGCTACTGCGGAAACCTTGAGTTATGGTCAGGTTCATGATGACACCCCTGATGAACACACCCGCGCCGTGCGGCGCACAGTGGTGGTGGCTCGCTTAAGTCCGCGAGCAACGTCACGTCATCTCATTAATGTCGACGGCAAACCCGTCAAGTACGAGCTCGCAAGAAGATAAATCTGGCGGGCTCTTTTCTTTTATCGGTTCGGCGAAGAGAACCAGGGCCCGCTGAAATAAACAACAGCAACGAAAGGCTCTCTTCAATGACTGATTACAACCCCAGCGCGGATGCCATCGCTAAGGCTTCAGCACCGACTGCAACCAGGGTGCCGTCGGCAAGCGTTAACGGCGCGGGCGAGGTGCGCGAAACCCTCTTGCCTGCATTTTTCGGTCGCTTCGGTGGACAGGAAGTGCCGGAGTTCCTGCTGCCAGCACTCGATGAGCTGGAAGCGGCTTACATCGAGGCGATGAGCGATCCGGAGTTCCAGCGCGAGCTGGAAGAACTGCGTCGCGATTTCCTCGGCCGCGCAACCCCGCTGTTCGAATGCCGACGTCTATCCACGCCGAACACGACGATTGTGCTCAAGCGCGAGGACTTGAACCACGGCGGCGCGCACAAGGGCAACAACGTGGTCAGCCAGGCGCTGCTGGCAAAGCGCATGGGAAAAACCCGTCTCATTGCTGAGACGGGCGCAGGCCAGCACGGCACGGCCACCGCGATGGCCGCAGCGCTGCTGGGACTTGAGTGCGAGATTTACATGGGCGCGCACGATGTCGCCCGCCAGCACCCCAATGTCGAGCGCATGGAGCTCATGGGCGCGAAGGTCGTTCCCGTCACCACCGGCGAGGCCGGTTTGAAGGATGCTATTGACGAGGCACTGGTCGAGTGGAGCAAGACTCTCGACTCCACTTTCTACCTGCTGGGCACAGCCGCCGGGCCGCACCCATTCCCCACTATCGTGCGTGAATTCCAGCAGGTCATCTCGGAGGAGTCACGCAGTCAGATGGTCGAGCGTTACGGCAAGCTTCCCGACGCTGTCATCGCAGCCGTCGGTGGCGGCTCCAACGCCATTGGCGCATTTGCTAACTACATCGACGACTCCGATGTCGCCCTCATTGGCGTCGAGCCTGCAGGTGAGGGACTCGACACCGACCGCCATGGCGCGCCCATCAATGGGGGCAAGACTGGTGTCCTTCACGGCATGCGCTCATTTGTCATGCTTTCCGACGACGGCGAGGTGTTGCCATCGCACTCCATCTCGGCGGGCTTGGATTACCCGTCCGTTGGCCCGGAGCACGGCATGCTGAAGGAGAATGGCCGCGCCAGCTATGTCGGAATTACCGACGAGGAGGCGCTGGAAGCGTTCCAGTTGCTCAGCCGCATGGAGGGCATTATTCCGGCGATGGAATCCTCGCATGCGCTGGCGCAGGCCATTAAGATTGCGCGGCTCCGTGAAACCAACCCTGCCGCTGGTAGCGAGCTCGGGCTGCCGGTTCACGAAGGCGATGAGCCTTTGCTGTTGCTCGTGAACCTGTCGGGTCGCGGTGATAAGGATATGGAGCAGGTCCGGGAGTTCCTGAACCAGTAGGAATAACCAGTAGGGATTGCTTCCCCACTAGCTGCCTAGCAGGAATCGGACCAAAGCTAATTCTTGTTAGGCAGCACGGCGATCGTCGGCGGCGATGCCCTGCTTCGGGTTCGCCTCCACGATGGCTTCGGCAAGCAGCGATGCCAGCGCATCCTGCTTGGATTCCTTGCCGTCCTGGAAAATCGGGGACACAGTATCCATAATCTCGTTGAATGCGTTCATCAGAGGTCACCTCTCTTAAGATCTCTTTGATCTTTATTGTTGGACTTATCCAACCGATTCTTTGCGATTCCGCAGTTGAAACAATGTTTCATCGAACCGTTTGGAACTTATGACTTGCAACCGTAGACGACAACACAAGACCTGGCAAGCACTAAACTCTATTTTTAGTTAACCTTTTGTTAACTTTTGGACGCTTTTTAGCTCAGGCACTGAGCCACAAACAGCGCCCCAACGCCACCCCATGCCTCGCTTTACCGCTCCCGACAGCGGCTTCAAAAATCGCGCTTTTACACAGCCAAAAACAGGGCGCGGAAGCATCTTTCGGTCGGACATAAACTATCCCCACTAAAAGCGCTTGCAACCATCGTTGAACATGAGTTACACACCGCGCTCAATCGTCACCCCGTGCGGGGATAGCCGTCAACTCCTCAGAGGTCAACCCCATCGGCAATTAAAGAAAAAGGGTCCCCCTGCCAGCGGAAATAGACCACCGACAGAGCTGCCGGCTGTCAAAGATGCTGCCACGAAGCCCACCCCACTCCACTATCGCCCCAACCCCAGCCTCACTTGATGTGACTGCAGCCACAGAGCCCTCAATCTGAGGCAGTTTTTCCGCCTTTAGAGCGAACGGGCGATCAAGAAAACAGAGGCCCAACGGCTCCTTCCAGGAATGCCCCAACATCGGCCCTACCAGTGGCCGCCGGTAGAGGATTTAAAGCAGCGATTCGCCCGTCGAGCTCCCTATCTCGACCGGCTGAAAAACACCCCTGAAAGGGTGAGGTAAATCACACCGTGAGCGCCACTAAAGCCGCTTTAACGACGACCAGTGAACACCCCAATACGCCGAATAGCCTCTTCCATCTCGGAAGTCTCACCGGCGAAGCAGAGGCGAACCCACTCATGGCCGTTCTCTGTGTCGAAGTCGATTCCAGGGGCAACGGCCACGCCCGTTGCAGCCAACAGTTCCCGAGCCCATGTCATGGAGTCGACGGAGTTCGGGTCGTCGTAAAGCCCTGCAATATTGGCATAGATATAGAAACCGCCGTCGGGCGGGGCGATATTACCGAAACCGACGCGGGGCAGCCCCTCGAGCAAAACGTCGCGGTTGCGCGCGTAACGCGTCACGTGCGAATTGAGCTCGGCAATGGACTCGGCGCTGAACGCCTCTACCGCCGCTTCCTGCGAAATTGCCGGTGGGCAGACAGTGAGGTTGGCTTCGAGACGATCCAGGGGCGCACGCAGCCACTCTGGAACGATGAGCCAGCCGACGCGCCAGCCGGTCATCGAGAAGTATTTACTGACACTGCCGACTACGACCGCCGCATCAGAAAACTCGCGTGCTGACGCACACTGTCGGCCATAGGTAATGCCGTGATAAATCTCGTCGGAGATGAGCAGGCAATCGTGCTGCTCGCACCACTTCGCAATGGCACGCAGCTCGTTGGCATCGATAATGGTGCCAGTGGGATTGTCCGGACTGGTGACGATCACGGCCTTGGGCACGCGCGGAAGTTCCTGCAGGTGCTGGGCGGTGAGTTGGAAACGAGTCTCAGGACCACAGTCAATCTCGACAATGTTGGCGCCGAGCGCCTGCAGCGTATTGCGGTATGCGGGATAGCCCGGGCGCGCGAGCACGATGTCGTCGCCAACATCGAGGGCTGCGAGGAAGAGCGCTACGAAACCGCCGGAAGAACCGGTAGTGATGACAACATCAGCGGCTTCCGTGGCCGTGCCGTAGTTTTCACGATGCCAGGCGGCGATGGTTGCACGCAGCTCAGGCGTGCCGACGGCCGCTGTGTAGCCCAGAACCTGATTTTCTAAATCAGCACGCGCACGGGCAATCGCGGCAGCCGGGGCCGCGGTCGCGGGCTGTCCCACGCAGAGGAATAGAGCGTCACCGTGAGTGCGCTGACGCTCCTGTGCGAGCGCGAGAACATCCATCACATGGAAGGGTGCGACCTCACAACGGCGGGATGCTAGGTCGCGCTGGGGCTGGGATGCCTGCGGTGACTGCGAGGAGTTTAACGGCTGCGGTGACTGCGACGACTTTGGCGACTGCGGAGATTCGGCGTGCATACCTTCATCTTTGCAGCCGCCGAGGCCACCCGGGAAATCCAGTTCATCCCGGGTGGGTGCACCAGTGAGGCATCCGAGTGCAGCCGGACCACCTCAAGCATTATTTAGATGGAAATACGGCCCTCAACTGCAGGTAGTGCAATGTCGGTGCGGTAGTGCGAGCCCTCGAGCTTAATGGTCTTGATGGTCTCGTACGCCTTGTCGCGGGCCTCTTCCAGCGTGTCACCAACGCCGATGACGTTGAGCACACGGCCACCAGCGGAGACCAGCTCACCCGCAGCATTGCGGGCAGTACCTGCGTGGAGAATGCCATCTGCCTCACGGCCAGGCTCTGCACCTTCAATGACATCACCCGTGCGCGTCGACACCGGGTAGCCTTCAGCGGCCAGCACAACAGTCAGAGCGTAACCATCACGCCAAGACAGCGGACCGAAGTCCGCCAATGTTCCGGTAGCAGCGGCGTTGAGCAGCTGCGCCACCGGGGACTCCAGCAGCGCCAGCACGGCCTGGGTCTCCGGGTCACCGAAACGGCAGTTGAACTCAATGACAGCCGGGCCGTCCTCGCCCCAGGCCAGACCTGCGTACAGCAGACCCTGGAACGGGCAACCGCGAGCGGCCATCTCACGAGCGACCGGCTCGCAGACCTCGGTGACAATGCGCTCAGTTGCGCCTTCCGGCAGCCAGGACAGCGGGCTGTAAGCACCCATGCCACCGGTGTTCGGCCCCTCGTCGTTATTACCGACGCGCTTGTGGTCCTGAGCCGGCAACAGCGGGACGACGATTTCGCCGTCGACCAGGCAGAACAGGGAAACTTCCGGGCCGTCCAGGAAGGACTCCAGCAGCACCGGGTTACCGGCGGCCAGAACAGCCTTTGCGTGTTCGAGAGCTTCAGCGCGGTCCTTAGTGACCACGACTCCCTTGCCAGCAGCCAGACCGTCATCCTTCACGACCCAGTTCGGGCCAAAGCGGTCAATGGCGGCCTCGATGTCTTCGTCGGAGGCCTCCGGCTGGATGGCCTCTGCCGAGGCGGTCTTTACCCCAGCTGCCTTCATGACGTCCTTAGCGAAAGCCTTGGACCCCTCAATCCGAGCTGCGTCAGCGTTCGGTCCGAAGACTGCGAAACCAGCGTCGCGCAGCGCGTCTGCCACACCCGCGACCAGCGGAACCTCAGGGCCAATAACAACCAAATCGGCCCCAATTTCCTTGGCCAGCGCAACAGCGCCAGCGGGGTCATCCACGACCAGTGGATGCATGGTTGCAATTTCACTCATACCCGCATTACCAGGGGCTACGTGAAGATCAGTAGCCTGCGGGTCCTTACTCATTGCGTACAACAGGGCGTGCTCACGGGCACCGGAGCCAATTACGAGGATGCGCATAGCAATCATCTTACTAATCAGCCCGGATAACTCTCATCGCACCCAACCCCTCAATCCGCTATTCGGGTTACCCTTGGCACATGAGCACAGTATTTACCAAAATCATCAACGGTGAACTCCCCGGTCGTTTTGTCTACCGCGATGACAAGGTCGTCGCATTTTTGACCATCGAGCCAATTGCGCCTGGTCATACGCTGGTCGTCCCTGTTGAAGAGGTGGACAAGTGGACGGACGCCTCGCCTGAGCTATGGGCCCACCTCAATGAGGTTGCCCAGAAGGTTGGTCAGGCTGTTGTCTCCGCTTTTGACGCTCCGCGTGCTGGCTACCTCATCGCCGGCTTCGAGGTTCCGCACACGCACATTCATATCTTCCCTGCCCACGATATGTCCGGGTACAACCTACAGTCGGTAGATCGCAATCCTTCCGCAGAGTCCATGGATGAGGCCGCCGCCAAGCTACGGAAGGCCCTCGGGACTGACGAAGACGGAAAGTTGGTGCGCTAATCGCCGCTTCAAACGAGGATTTTCGGGAAGAACAACTTCCGGTAGTCCCTGCCCCTGAAGCGCAGGAACCGGAGGCGCAACAACCGGCTGCAGCTGAAGGATCAGCATCGCTCCCCTATGCCATCTTCCGTCCGCTGCGCGGTGTTTTCGAAGATAACTGGGGAGCCAAAGTGTCCAAATCCCGGCCGTGGCCGGTCATCCTCCTGCATGGAACAGGCCAGGTCAAGGGCATTTGGGAGACCCTCGGCGGTCAGTTACGGGAGGATGGCTGGGCTGTCTTCGCGCCAGATTTTGGGCACCGTGCAACAGACCCCATCAATCAGTCCATCGACATGCTCGTGCCTTACATCAAGGCTGTCCTGCACGCCACTGACGCAAAGCACGCCGTTATCGTGGGGCACTCGCAAGGCGGCTTAATTGCCACCCTGCTTTCTCTGCGCATTTCCAAGTACATCAAGCATGTTGTCTGCCTTGCCGCGCCCAATCACGGCACCAATCTGGGCGGCATCGCTTCCAGTATCACTAAGATCCCCGGCACAAAGTCGCTGATGAGCAACTTTGTGCAGAGCTATTGGGGCGTTTCCGGTTTGGAACAGCTCACGGGTTCAAAGATGGTTTTGAACTCCAATTCCCACGATATCCTCGGTCCCGGTGTTACTTACACCTGCATTGCCACCAAGTATGACCAGCTCATTTCCCCTCCACAGTCCTGTTTCTTGGATGATGGTGACACAGGCATGGTCACCAATCTCTATGTGCAGGACACGTTCCCTCAAGCCATCGTTTTGCATGAGCAGATGGCGCACGATTGGCGCCCCCGCGCGCTTACTCGCGAGGCACTATTCAAGCTGGTAGGCGAGGATTTTGACCCAATCGAGCATGCGGAATAGACCGCTCCTAACGCGGATTTTCCCACCGACAGCCGCACATCCGTCCCTGCCAAATCCAAGTCCAGCGTCGGGGGACCTCAGAGACCCCGTTCCGGTTATCGCACTTCATGGCACGCTCGATAGTCCCGGCGCGTGGGCACCGCTTGCCGACGGACTCCGTGCCCGCGGCCGCCGAGTCTATGTACCGGCCTACGGAGACCGTGGCACTGCTGCCCTCGTAGATTCTGTCGCCGAAGTCGAGGCCTATATCAACGGAGTCTGCACTGAAACGAACTCGGACACGGTCGATATTGTGGCTCACTCGCAGGGTGGGCTACTGGCTTTCCTGCTGTTTACGCGTCTTGCAAACCATGAATGCGAGCGTTTTTCGTTTCGACGTGTCATCAGTGTGTCGGGCTCTGTCGGCGGTGTAAATCTGACTGAGATCTCCCGCATTTTGGGCTGGTGGAATGGGGCTCCTGCCCGCTGGCTAATGGGACAGGCTTTAGCCGATCAAATTGCGGTAGCGGCAGGACAATATGAACTTCCTGCAGCCAACACTGCCCCACACCTCCGAAGGCGCAAGGCAGCCACACCTGACTGGATTAATGTCATCAGCCACCATGACAACCTGGTCATTCCGTGGTCCGATACCGCGCAGAGCTTCCTGCCGGACAGTCGAGCTGTTTTGCTCGAAACCGAGCTGGAGGGCAGGTCTGTTGCGCATTGGAAGCAGCAAACAGACCCCGAAGTGATCGAACTGATCACTCGGCTATTGGCGTAGAGCTTCGACCTAGAACTTGGTCAGCGACTCGCGCGCGGTGACGACATCCGCAAGCAGCTGCTGCGCGGCTGGCGAGGGGTTATCGGAGGTGAGGGCCTCGATGACGACGTCGGGAAGCCCTGCGGCGCGGTAGTCGTCGACAGTGACATCGCCGTACTCGAGGACCCCGTGGAGCCATGCGACTGCACGCGACTCTGGTGAAATGCAGCGTCGTGCGGTGCGTTCCTGCTGGACGAGCACATCACGGTTTTCCACCCCGCGCATCCCCAGCCGTGCAAGAGTGCGAGCAGCAGAGATGAGGTTCTCACCGGCAACACAATCCTGCTGGTTCGGATTGGCCGGCGGCTTCTTACGACCACGACGGCGCACGTAGAGCTCCTGCTGACCAATACCGACCAGGGAGCCATCGCGGTTTCGGATTACAGAGGTGTATGGAACGACCGTCGAATAGCCACCTTCAGTTTCGGCCTTAAGCTTTTCGACCATCTCATCCGGCACCTCTACCTCAAGGTACGCACCATTCTTACCCGGCCGGATAAATTCAAACGACCCAGTTCGCGTCCACGCCTCGTACTTCTTGACATCCAGACGCTGCATAACCAGCGTGCCAAACAGCACATCCGTCATCGAAAACAGTGCACCGCCAAATGCCGCGCCATGCATATTCGCAGTCAGAGCGTTTAGGCGCAGCTCCAATCGCCCCTCAGCCCAGTCATCCGCAATCTCAGTGATACGGATGCCGGTGCCAAACAGCGGCGGCCAAATGTTCAGCAAGAACTTTGCCTTAGCCGGGGACATCTCTTTCTCAGCAAGTTTGTACAGGGTGCGTCGCAGCGATGGACCAATAGACATAACTACTTACATTAGGTGTTGACCGGGCGAACGCGGGCATTATTGTCAGAAAACAAAAGTGTGTCAGCTTCAGCACATGCTTTACGACGGTTCCCGCGCCCCACCTTTTATTAAGACAGCGACTATTTCAGCGACTATTTAGGCAGCAAACCGTTCCGCCAGCGTATTGACGCGCAGAGTGAAGAAATCCCGCAATTCCGCGTAGCGGGAATAACCATAAATCCCGCGGTCAGCTGGGTCATCATATTCCCAGCGCTCAGTCTCTACATCTGGCGCGATGTAGTCCGAAACGTCGATTTTCCCCACAACAATGACCACATCCGCACTGTCTGCGAGAGACGGCGTGAGTTGATGAGGATCGCCATCGCACCGTGCCCCCACCTCACAGAGCGCACGCCGCGCGTCTTCATCCAGACCGCGGTCATCATCATCGATGCTGATACCTGCTGACAACACTGTCAGGCCTGGGGCAGCTTGCCGCAGCAGCCCTTCTAGTACGCGTGAGAGTCCCATGTTTGAACTACTGACAAAGAGCACCTCTGACATGGCTCTATCGTAGAATATTTTTCTCGGAGAAATCACCCCAGCTTGTGGGGTTTTCTGGAAGGTTTTGCAGAAAAATGCCAAAAGCGCCCATAGCGCAGGCCCTTCCCCGAGACCAGCCCTATCGACGCTTATGACTTAAGAACAAAGTCCACTTTACATGCGCATGTAACCCCTGTGAAGCATGGGGCTAGAGTTGCAGATGTGAAAGCTCCGTGGCCTGTGATTTTCCGGCTGTCGGCGTTGCGCTGTCCTGCTGTCGGTGTTGCGCTGTCCTGCTGGCGGCGTTGCGCTGTCCTATCGATGCAATATTCACCTATCGATACGCAGCAGCGTGGCCATAAGTGAATAGCTCATCCATATGTTGACCGGGACTTCCGACAACGTGCGCATAAGTGAAAGAAAATTCCCCCGCCCCAGCCCCCGACAGGCATTTGCCCTTTAATCAGTCTTCAAACGCACCCTTTGTTCCCCGCCCGACCTCCTTAAACCGGATAAAATTGGCGGGGCCGATCGCTCGCGAATAGGAGAATCACCGTGACCGACTCTCGCGATATTAAACCTTTTGCATCCAACCGCGGCCCCAAAGTGACCTCCATCGGTGCCATCATCGGCGCAGCAGCAGTGGGCGGCCTGCTTCTCGGAGGTGTCGGTGCGGGCACCTGCTTGGCGGTCTTTGATTCGCCCGAGCGCTCTGACTACGTCATGCAGCCCGCGCAGCGTGAGGTGCAGGCTGACATCATGGACTCAGACGATGTGCTCACCCCGGAGGAAGAACAGCGCATGCTTCGCGATGTCTCCCGGATCGCCGCCCCTGACGTGGTCCAAGGGCTGCACTACATGGTCTTTGCCGAGAACAAGGAAAACGTTAATGACTCCGTAGAGGAGTACCTGCGCGATAACCACCAGGAGCTCATCGGCAAGGATAAGTTTGCTGATGGCCAGGTCTTCGTCGGCGTGGGCCTTGATCCGCGCCAAGCCTTCGTCTTCGCGGGTGAGGACGTGGCTGCTCAAATGAAGCTACGCAAGAATGACAGCCATCTGAAACAGTCCATCGAAGCAATTAAGCCGGGCGTGCGGGATGACAACATTCCTGCTGGCCTCTTTGCTGGCGCAGCGGCTGCAATCGACGTAGACCGTGCTGCGGATACTCAGTACGAGGGCGCAAAAGAGGACCGGATGGCGGCGGCCGTTGGCCTCGGGGTGGCGGGCCTGAGCGTTGGCGGCGCTGGTGTCGGCCTCGCCGGCGGTGTACGCCGCAGCCGGCAGAAGAAGACACAGCAGGCACGCGAGGACTGGGACTACGTGTCGCAGACCTACACCGATGTGGCGCAACGGCTAAGGGAGATTGATATTCGAGCGCACTCGCTCCAATCAGGGCTGGTGGATGAGCGCCTGCGCCAGGACTGGGAGGGTTTGCGCGATGACTTCCTAGCAATCGATAGCCAGGTTGGTTTCCTCATGTCGATTCCGGCGGATGCGCCAGATGAGCAATTCCGCTCACACTCCGAGCTCATCGCCAACGCGCGCCAACTGTGCGAGCGCGTGGAAACCGCTGAGGCCAATATTGAAAAGCTGCACCGCATTGAGAACGCTGATGCGGATGCTCGCCGCTATGAACTCTACGAGCTGGAGAAGGATCTGGCACAGGCAGGCTACTTGGCCGCAAGCATCGACTCGGCGCTTGAGCGCCACGCGAAGGAGTTGGAAGATGCCGCCACTGAATTATCCAAGGAACCACACCATCCGCAGTTCATGGAGCGCTACCTAGAACTCTTGGATCGCTCCGCGCTCTTGTCGGAGCACGTGCAGTCCCAGCTGCAGAAGCGCAATGAGGCCGACGAGCGCCCCGAGCGCACGCGCATCTACGACTCTGATTTCTTCGCTGGCTCTGGCTACCACGGCTACGTGCCCTTCTATGTCGTGAGCACCTGGGATAGCGATGCCACCACTGCCCGCGACAGCTCTTCCAGTAGCGGTGGCGTCAACAGCGGGTTTAGCTCAGGGTTTTCCGGTTCAGGCGGTTCTTCCAGCTTCTAAGCCGACTTACGGGACAGAGGGGATGCGGACGTTCTGTTAGACGATTTCACCCCTCACGCTACTTAACCCCTACATTTTCCCCTTTAAACCAAAGAACCCCAGGCCGGAAAACTTCCTGACCTGGAGTTTTGGAGCCGGAAACGGGACTCGAACCCGTAACCTACCGTTAGGGTACCCTGTAAAGGTTTGACCTATAATGCCATTTATGCCTGTCAAAGCCGTTTCTCGCGCCACACAGGGACACCTCCCCTACTAATTTTTGAGGAAAGTCTTTGGGGAAGTGCGGAGTTTTCCGAAGTAGACCCGCAGCTGGACATACGCCACAGCCTGAGTACAAGACTTAACCGGCGGTGGCTACACGGTGTCGACTAGGGGCCACACACCCCTTGCCCCAGCAACCCCTGCCCGTCGCACCCCTACCCCCCACGCATAAAAATGGACTGGGATTGCCCCCAACCCCTCAATTCCGGTTACTGCTCCTGCCACCCCACGTCGTCGGGTGTGACATCCCGGCGCGGGCCCAGTCGCGCAGCGCTCGCCACTGGTATCTCGGATGCAGTACCGCAGATACCCGTCGAAGAGCTGGACGCCTATCTACCAGTCCCGCAGCAGCCCGCCACTCTGCAAATCCCACAACCCCGACCCATCAGCTAGGGCTTTGTCATGCCTTCTGCACCGAGGCAGACGCTCATACCCTTCGACAGGCCGGCGAGGCGGTAGGCGGCTAGCGGGTCCCAGGCACCCGCGGCAAGCCGCCCGGCGCGGGCAACGGCGCCCCTCAATGGGCGAACACAATTGGTAAATTGGTCGTTTCAGGCTATCAATAGTGTCGCAATGAGAGCGCCTAGTGAAATAGCGAGCATCCCTAAGCAATTGACCCAAAACTCGCTACCTAGAAACTTGGCTCGGATATGTGCGATTGCTGCGGTGCAGAAGTAGGCAATGACTCCAACCATCGTCGCTATTCCAATGCCTGGTATCCAGAGCCCAATAATGAGTCCACTTGCTGCTAGGCACTTGATAACGATAAGAGCCCACCACCACTCTGTAGGAAGTCGTACTCCTCTGAGGCAGGCCTCGATGAATGCTACGGGTTTGAGCGAGAGTACCGCGTCTCCGAACAAAATGGCTGCAAGAATGATGGAGGGCCAAGCAGGCGAAGATTCGAGAATCATTATTTTACTCCGTACGCGATTTTAAGACGGGAGATGGAACTGTTCGCGTGAATGGATAGTTCGTCGGTGTCGTATGCACCGGCAGCCCAGCCAAGAAGCAACCCAAGATAAATGTTGTAAAGGATTGTCGCGAACTCTTTAGCGTCATCTTTAGGGAGCATATTGCCTAGGCGCAACACGATTTCATCTACCAAGAGAGTTCGAAGCTCGTTGAGAATCTCTCCGTTGTCTCCCTGTGTGATTAGGGCAGCGCCATACGCTTTCGATAATTCTTCCTGCCCAGTAAACATTTTCAGGAAAGGAGCGAGAACGTCGAGAAGGTTGTCTGATTGTCCACGGAGCTCATCGTGCATGACGGTGATTCGATGTCCGATGGTCTGAATCAACAGCGACTGCTTGCTCCCGACGTTCATAACGGTTCCAACGCTGACGTTAGCTTTCTGCGCGATGGCACGCACATTTGTATCCGCGTACCCGACTGACACAAAAAGGGCATAGGCGGTATCCAAGACTTTATTGCGCGTCGCCTCCTTTTGAGTAGCACGACTTGATTGAACTTGTTCACTGAACATGTTCAAATCGTATCGCTACATCAATCTACGGTCAAGTAGCGATGTGGTTATCCAAGTACATTGCTGTCATGAGAGGCGAGCGGGTTTCCTGCTTACAAGGAGGAAAGTTATAGCTGATCGTCACACACCTACATGTTTTTGCCAGACCAGCTTCTCGGGCCAATAGACTCAAGGATTGCCGAGCGCTTGGCCGATAAGCCTACGAGCTTGTTCCACGGCCAACGCACGACAGGGGCACCGACGACGCGGGTACTGCCTATGCGTGACGACCCATCCGGCACATACCCCCACCCTGGCAAAACTCTGGCCGGGCTCTAACATGGGCAGGCTTGCCGCACCTCGCCGGCGACGATGTGGCGCAGGCCGACCGGGAGCTGCTGCCTGCGGTGATTTCCTATCACGACCTCCGTCACACGGTAGCGACCGCCATGGCTGCAACGGGCAACGCGGCGCTGGCCACCTTGCAACTGGGCCATGCCTCCGCCTCGACTACGGAGGCCGCCTACATCAACCGCGCGGGAGATGTTGACAACTCCGCAATCATTGAAGCGTTCGCTGCCGACGCGCTGGCAATTTTCGGCGGCTAGTCGCTGCCCTCCTGCCGCCGCCCCTGCGCCCTCTTGGC
>NZ_NOVT01000016.1:0-81184 GCF_008042455.1 Corynebacterium sp. LK10 | reverse complement strand
TTACTACATGCCCCTCAACATTGGGCCAAAAAAGGGGCGACGCCCCGCGCCGGGGGGGGGGATTGGCGCGAGGCGTCTTTAACCGGCTCGGGGGGGGGGATTGAGCCGGGGCGGCCTCGCAGTCTGTTTCTAAAAAGAACTAGAAGGGGCCAGCCACGTCCAAGTATTACATATCACGAGGAATCTGCAAATACCTTTTAAAGGATTTAATGCCCAATATGTTCGATGTCACGATATTCGATGTCACGTCTCCCCGAGCCCGACATCCCACGTCTCCCCGAGCCCGACATCCATGGGTAAGCTCAGAGTCTATGAACACCGGCGAGAACAGGGCTTCAACAACGCCGCAGCCGCACGCTTCTACGAACACAGGCATCGTGGACGATGCTCCCGCCACCGCTAACTCTCGCGTCGCTGCGTTCTTTGACCTGGATAAAACCATTATTGCCAAGAGCTCGGCATATGCGTTCAACAAGCAATTCCTCGAGCGCGGCATCATTTCGCCGACGGACATGCTGCAAATGGCACTCAGTCACGCCCTGTACATGTCACAGGGACACGATGAGGCGCAAATGGAGGCCACGCGCGAGCAGTTCTCCGCTCTTATCGCTGGTCACAGCGCCCGGGAGCTGCGCCAGGTCGCGATCGAAACCCTAGAGCAGAACATCACGCCGTACATCTACGCCGAGGCCTTGGAGCTCATTCGTGAACACCGCGCACGGGGGCATCAGGTGTTCATTATCTCGGCGTCGGCTCGGCAGATTGTTGAGCCCATTGCGCAGGCACTCGGTGTCTACAACGTGGTGGCCACCGAGCTGGAGGTCCGCGATGGGCTCTTCACGGGTGAAACGGAGTTCTTCTGCCGAGGCGAAAACAAGGCTGTGCAGATGCGTCGGATAGCGGAAAAGCGCCAGTTCAACCTGGCCGAATGCTTTGCGTACTCGGATTCCATCACTGATGAGCCCATGCTGGCTGCAGTCGGCCATCCCGTTGTGGTCAATCCCGATCGCGCTCTGCGCAAGATTGCGGCAGAGCGTGAGTGGCCTGTGCGCCAATTCCGGAATCCCGTCCCGCTGTTTCGCGCGCCGTCGAAACGCAATGCTGCAATTCTTGCCGGCGTCACACTGGCGCTTGGCGCGGGTGCGACGCTGTTGGCACTGCGCAAAAACGACGACGAGCCAAAGGCCGACTAACCCACCATCCAGCAGCCGGCCCGCCTACACCGCTTCGGCGATACCGCGCGCTTCCACGGCACCGGCCTTCAGCCCCTCCAGATGCAGGAGAATCCACGAACGCAGGCCATCGGCGTTTCCCGACGCGAACCCCTCTGCGGCCTCGAAATACTCCTGGCGGTGGCGCGTCCAGTAGACCTCGGGCACGGCCAAGCCACGCGGATCCAGGCCGGTTGCGACAGTCGTCAGCCGCGAGGCGGCGCGGGCGATGATGCCGTTGTGGTACTCAAAGGGGCGCAGAGTCAGCAGTTCACCGTGCACAATCGCCGAGAGCACACCAGCATGGATCTGGCTGCGGCCAGTGATGAAGTCACCGAGCACGTGCAGACGCTGTTCCTTCATCGCAGACGAGAGCTTGTCGTCACCAACCGGACGCCCGGCTTTCATCCGCGCCTCGGAACCGTCTTCAGTCTCACCTGCGGGCGATGCGTTCAACGCAAACTTGGCCAGCACCTGCTGCGGAGCGCGCTGCCACACGCGAGTGGTCTCACCAATTGACTCCGGGGAAATGGTGTCGGCAACCCGAAGGGCTGCTGCGAGTACGGGATCGGTGATGTTGCCGTCGTCGGGAAGCGATGGCTCGCCGCCTTCTAGCCACGCCGATGCCCGAGCGCCACGCAGGACCGACTCGGAGCCGGTGACGTTGTGCTTGCGCAGGTTGGCCTTGTGTCGGTGGACGGCCTGGATAGCCTTGGCCGCGACATCAGCCGCGTGCGCAACGCCGTCGAGCTGCCACAGGGGCGCGAGGGGGTCCTTGGGGTCAAGCTGCGGAATAGCAGCGGCGGGAGCACTGTCAGCGCCACCGGCACCCGATTCAGATGCCTTCGCCTGCGCTGCCTCACGCTCTGCGCGCTTCTTCGCCGACACGGAGGACACACCCAGGCTCATGCCAGCTAGGCCCCCCTTTCCGGCACCGGCGCCATTGCCGACACCATTGCCAGCACCGGCGCCAATTCCATCGGCTCCACGCACGTTCTCAGGCTGATTGTTCATATCCCACACCCTAATTCTTCACCGCTAAGTAAGTGACAAACTTATATAGAAATGGTCAAAGATGAGAAAAACTTCAACGAGTTCTTGGCTTTTTCGCCCTTATGGCGCGCCCTACCCACAATCAGAGGTAGTATGGCAGTTTGTAACTGCAGGTTTAAAGTTTCAAACCATCTTTTCCAACCATCTGCGTAGGAGGAAGTACACGTGAGCAACGACGATACGAAGGGTCTCTTTACCGACGGCACCGAACCGCGTGTTACCGCTATCCCGCTGAGTGATGTGGATAGCAACGCATCGGGTGATGCTAGCATCGGCCAGCTCGTGTCTAATGCTTCTTCGCAGATTTCCGCTCTGGTTCGCTCTGAGATTGAGCTGGCCAAGGCCGAAATTGCTGGCGAGGCTAAGAAGGGCGCAGTTGGCGGTGGCTTCTTCGCGGTTGCCGGCGTCGTCGCGCTGTACTCCTCGTTCTTCTTTTTCTTCTTCCTCGGCTGGCTGCTGGATGTTTGGCTGCCAACCTGGGCTGCGTTCCTCATCGTTTTCGTTCTGATGCTGGTCATCGCCGGTGTTGCAGCACTGCTGGGTCTGAAGAAGGTCAAGTCGATCCGCAAGCCGGAGAAGACCATCGAGTCGATGCAGGAGCTGAAGGGGGTCGTGCCGTCGGGGTCGGCGAAGAAGTCTTCGCAGTCGAACGGTATGTACACCTAAAGGCTTGAAAGAAATTGGGCGGGACTTTGTTGGTCTCGCCCTTTTGTCTTATTCAGTCCCGGTTTAAGCCCTTCGGATAAGGTATTTTCCCCTCATGACCTCCCTCCGCGATTCTCTCACTGGCCCCTGGCGTCATCGTCTCATTCACGTCCGCGGCCAGCGCCTACACATCGCCGAGTGCGGCCGCCCCTCCGATCCGCTCGTGTTGTTTATTCACGGCTCGACTGGCGGTTGGTTTGAATGGCGCGAGGTTTTGCCGCTGCTTAACGACGACTCGGGCGATCCCCTCCCCGTGCACGCTGTGGCTATTTCTATGCGTGGCTACGGTCAGTCCGACCGAACACCGCAAGGCTACGATCCGTTTGAGGCGGCCCAGGACATCGCCTCATCGATTCGCTCGTTGGGGCATTCGACCGCGCTGCTGGTCTGTCAGGGGTTCGGCACCTGGGTGGCGTGGACGTTGGCTTCGCGGCAGCCCAATCTTGTCTCCGGAATTATTGGTTGTGGTGCTGCACATCCGAAAGTGTGGCTGAACCAGTTGAAGAGCCCGTGGTCGGAGGACTTCCGCAGTAGCCTGGCTCCTCTGCTGCGCCGTTCGTGGTGGGACTCGCGGCCACGGGTACCGCAGTTGCGTCGCAATAAGTTCAGCACGCAGGCGGCTGAGGCTCGCCAGCAGCGGCTCATTGAGCGCATCGTGCGCGAGTCCATGTCCACCGCCGGGGAGGGGTTCGCCGAGACCCCCGCGGGGAAACAGACCGCGGAACTCATGACCGATAGCCTGGCCAGTGGTGCACTCCGTCCTGCACTGGCTCACATGAATTGGTGGACGCGGCCGGCTCCGGCCGCTTTCCGCAAGTGGTTGAGTGCGATGGAGGGCCCGTCGAAAAGCGATGAGCACACGGTGCTGCTCGTCGGCGAGCAGGACACTCGTACCCCACGTGCGCTAGTGGAGCTCAGCTCGAGTCACGTGCGCGTTGTGCCGGATTGTGGGCACTTCCTGCCGGCAGAGAAACCTCAGGCTGTGGTGCAGGCAATCAGGGATCACTTGGACTGGTTGCCGGAGGGGTCTTAGGCTTCGGCTCGGCTGAAGCTAGCCGGAACTCTCCTGCGGTTGCGGCTGGGGCTGACCTGTCCACAGACACACAACTTTCCGCTTACCCCGCCACGCACTGCTGCGTGCCGATGGCCCCGTAGTTATTCATCGCCTCATCGATGTGTGGCTGGACCTCGGCGTGCGTCAGCGCGTAACCAGTCTGGTCATTGTTCACACCGGCACCGAAGACCAAGCCCAGGATCTGGCCCTGCGGCGTAATCAGTGGGCCGCCCGAGTTGCCGTGGCGCACATCCGCCTTCAGAACATAGGACTGGCGCTCGTGTCGAGTCGACGAATAAATATCCGGGCCTCGAATAATGATGTTCTCCGTCACGCGCGCAGGTGTGGCCTTAAAGGGGCCGGACTCGGGAAAGCCCAGCACTACCGCGTCATCGCCCGGACGAGCTTCCTGATCCGCCCACTGCATGGGCTCCAGGGGCAGGTCGGTGGTTCTGAGCAGGGCGACGTCGTCAAGCGGATCGTAGTGCACGACGTTCGCGTCAGCCATGCCGACCACGGTTTCCAGCCGAACAGTGGTGGCGCCGGCGACCACATGCGCATTGGTCAGAATCAGATCCGGCGCAATGACAAAGCCAGTACCCTGCAGCAAACGTTCGCACTGCGGGGCCTCGCCCAAGACGCGGACGATGGACGGTCGAATACTGTCGACGACACCTTGTGAAATCACATTGGGGTCGGCGGGTTCATCGGGGACGTTCTGCTTGTAGCCGAATGGCGGAGCGATGGCGGGCATTCCATCATCGCGAAGCTGACGGAGGATGCCACTGAAGCCGTCGCTCCATTCGTCGGGCGCGACCTGGTCAATGAGGTTCATGCCCTTGGACTCACGTACCCAGTCGGCGAACTGCCCGGGCACGGCGGTGGCCAGGGGTACGGCGATCATCCATGTCACTACCAGCGCAGTCACGGACTGCACGATGGCACCGAGGCTCGAATCCAGGCCGACGGCCAACGGCGAGCGAATGGTATTCCGCAGCGACTGCCCTGCCACTGTTCCCACCGCATGACCAATCAACGCCAACAGAATCACCGTGCCGAGGCCCAAGAGAACCTTTCCCGACTGGTTCTCGACCTGCGCCATAGCTAGCGGCGCCAAGGGCACACCAATGACCAAGCCCAGGACAACGCCCAAAATGGCCATAATCGACGAGACGGCGCCCTGCTGCCAGCCGACGATAAGCGTGAAAATGAAAATCGCCAGCAGCGCAACGTCAAACACAGCGATTGCAGGCATCATCGTCGGCCTCCCTTCAGTACGGACAGTTTTTCACCATTAGCGGAACGCGCGAGCACTGGCAAAAGTTTCTGCACGTTGGTGTCGTCCCACGGTTCTGACCAGCCGGCCACGTCTAGCAAGTAGGACAGCACGCCGCCGGTAAAGCCCCAAACGACGAAGTCACCAACCTTAAATGCCGGTCCTGTCCAGCCGTGATAGCCCAGCATCATGCGGTTGTCCGGATTCGTCAGGTGGCTAATTGGCACATTGAGCACCGATTCCGTCTCTGCAGGGTCGACCACACGCAGCGGATGCGGTGCATGCCAATACGCCAACACCGGATTCACCGCGAAGCCAGTCCGCGAAATGTCAATCGAGTCCAGCACCCGCACCGGTGTCACCGTCTCTCGGTTCAGGCCGGTTTCTTCCTCGGCTTCACGCAGCGCGGTATCGATTTCATCCACGTCCTCGGGATCGACACGACCGCCCGGAAAAGCCATCTGGCCTGCATGCTTACGCAGGGTTGTCGCCCTGTGTGTAAGCACCACGCTGGCATCCTCCGGCCGTTGGTGCGCCTCCGCATCACCGCTGATCAGCACCAACACCGCCGACCGCGCCGGATTCCGCAACGGTTTCTCCTGCGTCGAGGAGTCTCGCCGCAACTTCGCAAACGCACGCTTCACGCTTGACGACGAAGCGGAGCGACCGGCCACCTGCTGCTCCGAGTGGCCTGTTGTGGCGTGGCTGGCGCTGCTGGCGTGACCTGCCGCGTCGTGATCAGCGCTGACCAGGTGCGGCGGCAAACTATTGGTCAACCATTTCGGCAGATACAGCCCCGAGCTTGCGTCACGATTCCACGACTGTCCCTGAGTCACTTCAATGCACCTCGCACGAGATCCGTAATCTGCTGCGCATCGGTGAATTCACCAGGATGAATGGTCGCCACCGTGCCATCTGCCTTAAACACCACGGTGATGGGCACAACTCGCGGTAGATTCAACGCTGGTCCGACCACGTCGACCGTGTCCGAGTAGGTCGGTAGCTTCACTCCGATTTCCTGCAGGAAGGCCTGGCCACGCCCCGCCTCACGAGCCGCATGCACCGTCGCCACCTGCACGTCCGGATTGTCCTTGGCCCATTGCTCAATAAGCGGTAGCTCTTGGCGACACGGCGCACAGTTCCACGCCCAGACATTAAGCACTGTCGGCTTGCCCTCGACGACCTGCCCCATGTCCACCAGTTCCACTTGCCCAGCCTCGTTGTCCTGGCCTGCTGAGTCTCCCGACTCCGCCAACAGCGGCAAGCGCACACCGGTCAGTGAGCCACTACCCGCTACCGCCGCGATCTCATCCTTTGACATCGCTGGCGCTGCCGGTGCACCATCCACTTCACCATCACTGCCAGCGCCATCACCATTGCCAGCGCCATCCGCACCGACACTCACACCAGATCCGGTCCCACCACCGTCGGCCTCGTCATTGCCACCAGTGGTATTCACAATCGCGAAAATCACCAGACCCACAATGCTAATTCCCGCGATGAGCAGCGTAATCAGCGATGCCGAACGGTTAACGTCCGCCTGCCGATCCTCATAGTGGCCACCATTGTGACTATGACCGCCCTGCTCATTCACGAAAAGTGCTCCTCGACTAGTCCTGTGTCGCTGTGGTGATGCGCGCGCTATCCCCGTCGTCAAGCGCGGAAAGTTCCTCCCCACTGTAGCCGTCATTAAGACCGGCCAGGTAGAGAAGCCATTCCCTGTCGTCTGACTTAATCAACTTCTCCGCAGTCTCCGGCTCCGCCGGCCCCGCGACGCCATACGACGGGCAATCTGCCGCCAAGAAGCACGCCCCGCACGCCGCCCGACGCGAATGACACACCCGGCGACCGTGGAAAATCAGCCGGTGCGAAAACCACGTCCACTCCGCGCGCGGTAGCACCTCCATCATCTCGTGCTCCACGCGCACCGGATCTTCCTGCTCTGTGAGACCCATGCGCCGCACCAGACGCCCAAAATGCGTATCGACCGTCAAACCCGGCACCCCAAAAGCATTCCCCAGCACCACATTTGCCGTCTTTCGCCCCACGCCCGGCAGCTTCACCAGCTCCTCCAACGTGCCCGGAACCTCGCCGCCGTGCTGCTCCATCACCCCCTGCGCAAAACCGATAATGTTGGCGGCCTTATTCCTATAGAAACCCGTCGGTCGAACGAGCTCCTCGACTTCTTCCTGATTCGCAACCGCCAAATCGGCAGGGGTGGGGTACCTAGCGAACAGCGCCGGCGTGGTCATATTCACCCGCACGTCCGTACACTGCGCCGACAGAATCGTCGCCACCGCAAGCTCATACGGATTACGAAAGTCCAGCTCACAGTGCGCATTCGGGTATGCCACCGCCAGCGTGCGGTTAATCCGCCGCGCGCGCCGCACCATACCCAGGCGCGTCTCCTTCCCCCGCGCCGCCGGATGCGCCCCCACCGCCCGACGCTTCTTCGACGTCAGGGATCCCTGCGGGTGCGTGGGCTGGGGTTTGTTTATCGTCTGATGCTTGCTTATCGACGATGCCTTGCCGGTCGTATCCATGGTCGTAGTGTATCGGCTACCCCGGATTGCAATTCGCGTGCGCACCTTTCGCGAGCTGAATCTTTAGATTCGTCCGGGATGCGGATGGAACCGGTAGCAGCTCGGGCATATTCGGTCAAAAACCAAAGAAGTCATGCCCCACCACATCTTGGAACACCGTTAGCGAATTGTTAGTTATAAATACACAGTTCAGCGGCTTTTCACCAGAATTCCCCACAGGCGCAGTGGCTCTTTTGCTACAGTGGTGCTTATCACATCTTGGTGACGGCGTAGTTTTGGGATGCATCTGTAGAGGCGATTTGTCGTGAAATTCGCCCAGGGATGAACCTGCCTTGAAGGCTGGCAGCGGCGTTACCGGGAAAGACCGAAAGTAGTGGAACTAGTGGGACGGGGCAGTTTCTCTTCCTGTTTGGCCACTGCAATCTGTAGTCGAGTGCTAATTTGGCGGCTGCTGGCCTGTATTTACGGTGGTTAGTGGCCCAAGACAGGAGAATTTTACCGTGGATGACGTCAAGGAGATTCTCTCCCGGGCCGGTGTATTTCAGGGAGTCGACCAGGAGGCTGTGCAGGCCTTGCTCGGCGAGCTCGAGACGGTTCGCTTCCCGCGTGGAACCACCATCTTCAATGAGGGGGAGCCGGGCGATCGGCTCTACATCATTATTGATGGCAAGGTGAAGCTGGCTCGTCGCTCAGCCGACGGTCGTGAAAACCTGTTGACCATCATGGGCCCGTCCGACATGTTCGGCGAGCTCTCCATCTTCGACCCGGGCCCGCGCACCTCCTCGGCGGTCTGCGTCACCGAAGTTTCCGCCGCGTCCATGAGTGCCGATCAGCTGCAGGAATGGGTTGGTTCGCACCCTGATGTTCCAGCTCAGCTGCTGCGCATGCTGGCCCGCCGTCTGCGCCGCACCAACAATTCACTGGCTGACCTCATTTTCACCGACGTCCCTGGTCGCGTTGCTAAGTCCCTGCTTCAGCTGGCCAATCGCTTCGGTGTTCAGGAAGGTTCTGCTCTCCGCGTGAACCACGACCTGACTCAGGAGGAAATCGCACAGCTCGTCGGCGCCTCCCGAGAGACCGTTAACAAGGCTCTGGCAGAGTTCGCCCACCGCGGCTGGATTCGCCTTGAGGGCAAGTCCGTGCTCATCTCCGATACGGAGCGTTTGGCCCGCCGCGCACGTTAGCTTGTTGCGCACGTTAGCTTGTGGCGCACGTTAGCTTGTTGCGCTTGTGGCGCTGCCCAAACGACTCACATCCCGCAGCCTCTGCTTTTGGATCCCCGGTTCCCGTAGGAGCACATGAAACGCATGAGGCTCGCGGGATTTTTGTTGTCTTCCCCCGCTGGCCTGGCATGCTGACCTGGTATGCCGGCCTGCCATGCTGACCTGGCATGCCGGCCAAGTTTGGCGCACTTATCGATGCTTTTCTGCCACTTATCGATGCTTTCCCGGCACCTATCGATGCACCATTCACCGATTTCTCCTTGCATCAATCACTTATCGATGCGCTGTTCACTTGTGCGCGCGCTATAGCTCATCGACAAGTGGATACCTCATCGATAAGTGATTGAGCTGGCCCCGACGAGGCCAACCCACCCAACCGGCACTAGCCCACCCCAACCGGCACTAGCCCAAACAAAAAGCGCGCAACCCGCAAAATTGCAGGTCACACGCTCTTTTCATGCGGTGAGTCAAGCTCAGCTTCACTCAAGCTCGGCTTCAGCCCAGTCTCAATTAAGCCCAGCCCAGACCAGCCCAGCAACCGGCCGAAGCCCAAGCCGAAGCCAAAGCCGAAGCCCAGCAACTACTCCCCGTGATCGCGCAGGTAGCGCAGGGTCACACGAGTCGACTGCTCAGCAGCATGACGCAGCACCGGATCGACATCCGTGTAAATCTCATCCACAATCTGGTCGACCGTAGCTTCGTCGCCCAGCTTGGCAACGGCATCCTTCACCTGCTGCAGGCGCAGCTTACGACGCTCAATGTACTTCTGCGTCATTACAGTGATGTCCGGCAGGTCAGCACCATGACCAGGCAGCAGACGAACACCCTTGCCGCGCGAATCCAGCATTTTCAGGGTTTCCATGTACTTACCCAGGTCGCCGTCGGTCTCCGAAATCATAGTGGTGTGGCGGCCAGCGATCGTGTCACCGGTAACGATGCCTTCAACATCATCCTCGCCATCACCAGTGTGGATGAAGTAGCAGACAGAATCAGCGGTGTGACCAGGGGTTGCCACGACCTCAATCTGCGGAGTCACTCCGTCGAGGACGATACGTTCGCCGTCGACAAGCGGATCCTGACCTCCCGCGCAGTACTGAGACTCCAGCTCACGAATCGGCGCGCCGGTGAGCTGACGGAAACGTGCGGCGCCATCAGCATGGTCGCCATGACGGTGCGTCAGCAGAATCAACGCAACGTCGCCGGCATAGCGCTGGAGGACGTTCAGGTGTCCCTCGTCCTCCGGACCCGGATCGATGACAATGCTGCGGCTATCCCCCTCAGCCTTAATAACGTAGGAGTTCGTACCCTCCAGCGAAGAGTAGCTGGGGTTCGGGCACAGAACGACGCCCACGGACTGAGAAATCTGACGCAGTTGGCTATACGCAGGATGCTCCATGTCCTCTATCCTACGTGGTTGTGCAATCCGGGGAGCGGGCTACGCCCTCCAATTCGGCTCATTTGGGTGTAAGCACGCTTTACGACGTCCCGGAGAACGCAACATCCCCACTGGTCACGGCACCAAATACAGCAGCTACTGGGCTACTTCAACGATGATCTCGACTTCCACGGGTGCGTCCAGCGGAAGCTGATTCACACCCACTGCCGAACGAGCATGCTGGCCGCGTTCGCCGAAGACGTCGCCGAAGAGTTCCGAGGCTCCATTGATAACGCCCGGCTGACCAGTGAATCCGGCGGCGGAGTTGACGAAGCCGACGACCTTCACGATGCGGGTGACATTGTCGAGACCGACCTCGGCATCGACTGCGGCCAAAGCGTTGAGAGCGCAGGTGCGGGCGGCCTCCTTGGCCTCCTCAGCAGTGACTTCCGCGCCGACGTGGCCGACGTGGGTGAGCTCACCGTTTACGAATGGGAGCTGACCGGAAGTGAAAACAAGGTTGCCCGTACGCGTTGCGGGTACGTAGGCCGCAACTGGCGCGGCAACGGCAGGCAGGGTAAGCCCGAGGTCCTCGAGGGCTTGGGAAGGAGTGCGAGATTCAGAGTTGCTCATTTAAGTTAAGCCTTTCCACGGCGGCTAAGGGCCCGGCGAATAAAGCCGGCCAAAGAAAGATGGCAGCCAACCGTGAGTCAGCTGCCAATCGAAAGCACAACCGCCGTTGCTAGTTAGGTGCTAGACACCGAGGTAATTAGTCAGCCTTCGGGCGCTTGAAGTAACCAACGTGGTTTTCGCCGGTCGGGCCCGGGAGAACGGTGACGAGTTCCCAGCCGTCCTCACCAAAGTTGTCCAGGATGGCCTTGGTGTTGTGAATGAGCAGCGGTGCGGTGAAGTATTCCCATTTAGTAGTCATGGAAGCTACTTTATCTGTCCCCCAGCCTCGCGCGCTGGGGGTTCAGTTTTACTTCGGTCTAAGTTCGGTTTTTACTTAGCCAGCTGTCCGCCAGTCCGGCGGCTTTACTTAGCCAGCTTTGCCTTGCGCTGAGCTGCGTACTGCTCAGCGTAGAAGTCGGCCCACGAAGTAATTTCCGGGTGCTCGCGCAGCATTGCGCGGCGCTGACGCTCGGTCAGGCCACCCCAGACGCCGAACTCGACGCGGTTATCCAGAGCGTCGGCACGGCACTGCAGAACCACTGGACAGTGGCGGCAGATAACTGCGGCTTCGCGCTGTGCGGCGCCGCGAACGAACAACTTATCCGGGTCAATATCGCGGCACTTAGCGCGCGGGACCCACTCCTGACGATCGCGGAAGCTCTCTACACCGAGCTCGTAGTCTGGCGTAGTAGCAGTGCGGTTGCGATCGGGAATCGTGGCGGTCATTGTAGCCTCCTCGTGCCTGCGATTTTCGTTATTTCGAAATAGTTTCAACTAAATAGTGCTGAAATTTTGTTGTAAGTCTATTCACACCAACCAAATAATGTCGATTGGGTCACACTGGGAGGGTGGGCGTGGCGCAGCTCTAAATACAACGATGCAGGTGGGGCAACTTTTTCCAACAAAAGCACGGGGGTGATTTACGTCACTATGAAAATCTTTTTCCAGAAACCACCACACGATGAGTTGCCCGGTATTGTAAGGGCGCTCGTAGCACTCCTCCCCCGCTCGCCAGGCGTTTTTCTGGGCTCGCCGGGCATGTCTCTAGGCGGATTTTCGAAAACTCACTTCGGCTCAATCCGCCCTACCTTGTAGTGTGATTGCTGTGAATAAAGGTTCGACGCTGTTCAAGCTCTCCGTTGCCACTGTGTTGGCTGCGTTGATTGTGGCCAGCGCCCTCTTTCCTCTTGTGGGCGGCTCGGCCTACCTCGTCGCGCGCACGGCTGATGAATTCGCGTCGGCGTCGCGGTCGGTGATTTCTAAGGACGCACCGGGGGTCACCACTATTACGGATCGTAATGATCAGCCAATTGCGTGGCTCTATGATCAGCGGCGGTTTAATGTGCCGTCGGAACGTATCTCGCCAGCTATGAAGGATGCGCTGGTCAGCGTGGAAGATAGGCGCTTTTATGAGCACTCTGGTGTGGACTGGAAGGGTACTGCTCGTGCGGCGGTAAAGAACTTCATGTCCCAGTCGGTGCAGGAAGGCGCCTCCACAATTGAGCAGCAGTTGATTAAGAACCACACGCTGCTGGTGGACGCAGAGTCGGAGTCGGAGCGCCGCGCTGCTACTGCCACGGATTATGGTCGCAAGATCCGCGAGATTCGCATCGCGTTGGATCTGGAAGATGAGCTGACGAAAGACGAGATTCTGACTAAGTACCTGAACTTGGTCCCCTTCGGCAATGGCGCGTTCGGCGTGGAAGCTGCAGCTCAGACATACTTTGGCATTCCCGCGTCCGATCTGAATGTCCCGCAGGCCGCTCTGCTCGCGGGCATGGTTCAGCAGTCCTCCGGGCTCGATCCGTATACAAATCCGGAAGGTGCGCATGCACGGCGTAACGACGTGCTTGCGGCCATGGAATCCACGGGGGCAATTGGCCCGCAGGAGGCTCAGGACGCCAAGGCAGCTGATCTCGGCATCCTTCCGGAGCCTCAGCGCCTGCCGCAGGGCTGTATCGCGGCGGGCGATCGGGGTTTCTTCTGTGATTATGTGGTCTCCTACTTGGAGAACCACGGTATTGAGACCGAGAAGCTCAAGCGCGGTGGCTTCCATGTGAAGACCACACTGGACCCGCGTGTGCAGGACAGCGTGCAGGAGTCTCTGCGTCAGCAGGCGTCACCGACTGCGGATGGCGCAGCCGAGGTTATGAGTTTGCTTGAGCCTGGGGATGACTCCAGGAAGTTGCTCGCGATGGCGTCGTCACGCGTATACGGCCTCGATGCGGAACAAATGCAGACCGTGCAGCCGCAGCCATTTACGCCGGTGGGCAATGGCGCGGGCTCGATTTTTAAGATTTTCGCGGCGACGTCGGCGGTGGAAAAGGGGCTGGGTATTGACACCAACTTCCCGGTGCCGCGTCGTTATGAGGCCTCCGGGCTGGGCACCGGTGGCGCAGAGGGCTGCCCGCCGGGCCTGTACTGCGTGGAGAACGTAGGTAGTTTCCCGCCGTCGATGTCGCTGCGTGAGACGCTCGCACGGTCGCCGAATACTCCTTTTATTCAGATTTCGGAGCTGGTCGGCGTCGATGGCGTGATGGACATGGCGGTACGCCTGGGCATGCGCTCATACACGGAGCCGGGCAGTTTTGATGGTGAGTCCTCGGTGGCGGACTATGTCTCGGAGCATAAGCTCGGCTCATTCGTGCTGGGTCCGACGGCGGTGAATAACCTTGAGCTGTCCAATGTCGCTGCCACCCTGGCCAGCAATGGCCGCTGGTGCGAACCCTCTCCGATTGAGTCGATCACGGATTCCAAGGGCAATGCGGTCAAGCTGAATGTGCCACCGTGCGAGCAGGCAGTGGAGCCGGGGGTCGCGCACGCAATTGCTAATGCGCTCAGCAATGACGCCACCGATGGCACCGCGAAGGATGCCGCGAAAGAGCTGAATTGGGAAGGCCCAGTCGCGGCTAAGACCGGTACCACCGAGTCGAACCAGTCCGCGGCATTCCTGGGCTTCACCGGCGGCCTGGCCGGATCGGTGTACGCCTACAACGACACCCCGACGGTCACGGAGCTGTGCACGTCGCCGCTGCGCCAGTGCCCGAACGGCAACCTCTTTGGTGGTCGCGAGCCCGCGCGGACATGGTTCGGCGCAGTCGGCCCGGTTATCGAGGACTATGGCGGAAAGAACCTCCCACCACTGGATTCGGACTACGGCCTGGGTACCTCTATCACCCAAATGCCGAATGTGGTGGGCATGCAGAAGGCCGAGGCTCGGGAGACCCTTAAGAAGGCTGGCTACAAGGTAGAGGAACGCACAGTCTCCCTCACCGGCGAGTCGCGCGGCATCGTGGTCGGGTTGGATCAGCCGCCGCTGCTACTCAAGGGTGGCACCGTCACGATCCGCGTGGCCGATGGCACCCGTCGTCCGACCCCGCCACCAGCGCCGTCGCCACGACCGGACTCGACGACGTCCCGGCCGGATCCGCTACCGCAGTTCCCTCGTCCGAACACTCCGCCAGCGCCGAGCTTGCGGGATCTGATTCCGCTGCTGCCGTTCTAGGTCGCTCCTGCCGTTCTAGTCCGCCCTAGAAGACAGCTCCAACGCTTATCGCCGAAGAGGGTAACGGCGAAAGGTCGCGCTAGCCCTGCAGGGCAGCCTTAACGGCCTCGGAAAGCCGCTTGCCATCGACCTGGCCAGCGGCCTTTTCCTTAGCCACCTTCATAACCTGGCCCATGATCTTCATGCTCGGCGCGTCATCGCCAGCAACCTCGGCCACAGATTCCGCGACGAGGTTCTTCACGGCGTCGTCGTCAAGCTGTTCCGGCTGGTAGCGGGCGAAAACCTCTGCTTCGGCGAGTTCGGCGTCGGCAAGTTCCTGACGGCCGTTCTGGGCGTACATCTCAGCGGACTCGCGACGCTTCTTGACCTCCCGCTCAATCACACGCAGCACCTCGTCATCGGTGAGCTCGTGCTTGGAGCCGGAAACCTCCTCGGTCTGGATGGCGGCCTTCAGCATGCGCAGCGCCGCAACGGTTTCCTTGTCGCGGGCCTTCATCGCGGCGGTCATATCGGAGACAATTGTGTTCTTCAGTTCACTCATACGCCCTAGATTACCGCTGTAGTTGATAGTGTCTCTGTCATGACATCGCGCGCTTTTTCCAACCAAATTCTGCGGTCTGCCGCAGCTCTCGCCACGCTTGGCTTGACGACGTTCCTCTACGCGAACCAAATCGAATTGCGTGCATTTAAACTCCACCGTGTGCAAGTTCCCGTGCTGGCACCCGGCACGCTCGCCCGGGTGGGAAAGCGCGAGGGTGAGCCTTTCCGGATTCTGCATGTCTCCGACTTCCACATGCTCCCCGACCAGAAGTTGAAGCAGAAGTGGGTTGCCAGCCTCGATGCTCTGAACCCTGACCTGGTGATTAATACCGGCGACAACCTGGGCAGCGACAAGGCCGTCCCCAGTGTCCTCGCAGCGCTCGGCCCCCTACTGAACCGTCCGGGTGCCTTCGTGTTCGGTACGAATGACTACTTCGCGCCACGGCCTGTCAATCCGCTGAAGTACCTGACAGGCAAGAAGCGCAAGCCCTCACGCGTCGAACTGCCGTGGCGCGGCATGCGCGCTGCGTTTATCGAGCACGGCTGGCAGGATGCCACCCATGCCCGGCTGGAGTTTGTGGCGGGTGGCGTGAAGGTGGCGCTGTCCGGTGTAGATGACCCTCATCACGAGTTGGAGGATTATTCGCAGATCGCCGGTGCTCCGAATGCGGATGCCGACATCGCTATCGGCCTGTCGCACTCGCCAGAGCCCCACGTGTTGGATGCTTTTGCGGAAGACGGCTACGACCTGGTGCTTTCCGGCCATACCCACGGTGGCCAGGTGTGCCTGCCCGGCGGGAAGGCCATTGTGACCAACTGCGGTATCGACCGCTCGCGGGCCTCGGGGTTGTCGCGCTGGACCGAGAAGACATGGCTGCATGTCTCCAATGGCCTTGGCACTTCCCCTTACGCTCCGGTGCGCTTGTTCTGCCGCCCATCCGCGACCTTGATTGAGGTTGTGGAGCGGGATTCGTAGTTCGTAGTCCGTCGGGGTGCAGTTCGTAGTTTGTAAGGGCGCGGCGGAGACCGCGGCTTGTTCCCACAGCCCGTTAAGCAGGCGTTTTGCATTCTGACTCAGCGTCGGGCTAAAGTAAGTCCTCGCAAGCACAGCACTGAGACGTATGTTCCCAGTTCGTGTCTGCGGCCTCGGGGTATGGCGCAGCTTGGTAGCGCGCTTCGTTCGGGACGAAGAGGCCGTGGGTTCAAATCCCGCTACCCCGACCAAGTAGAAACCCTCTCTCACCTGGAGTTATCCAAGTGAGGGAGGGTTTTGTCATTGGCTTCTGGGCCTACTTTTCGCCGCCGTTCAGGGTTGATAGCCAAAGAGCGTGTCTGACTCTCAAGATAGCGACTAGTCAGACCCCAACCGCGGCAGCACCACAGCCCGGGGTTACGGGGTTACGTGGCAAAACTGTCAACCCGAAAACTCAGGGGCTGCAAATGTGAAACTGTCTGAGTTTATGACACTTTCAAGCCATTTTTCGGGCCATTTTTGTCATAAACCTAGTCAGTAACTCGGATCAATCCAACGTCACCAGACATAAACGCAGTCAGTAACTCCCACCGACGCCCCGTTCATCACTCGTTCCTATGTATTTTCACTACTGGATCCACAGAGCCTTTCCCCGCTCCCCCAAATGCCCCTTTCACCCCGCGTGGAGCAATTTCGTGGCTGTTAGTCTGTAGAAGTACGAACCTTTTTAACAGCAATGTGAAAGTAGCCCCCAAGTGACGCACCTGGCAACAGCTCTGGCATCAGCCAGCCCCTTTACAGCCAGTCCGCCGTCGGCGACCGCACCACCAGACCAGACATTGGCTTCTGAGTTTGCGTCCGGCGGCGTATCGGCAACATTGAATTCTTTAGATTCCATTCTTTCTGCCCCGGCAACGATTACCCCCCAAGCAAGCAGCTCCGCAGAGCACGCAACAACGCTCGCAGCTCAAGCAGCTCAAGCAGTCCAAGCCACCCAAGCAGCCCAAACCTCCGCCAACAGCCTGACCCTCCTTTCGGTCCCGCTGTTGGTCGCGGTTGCCCTGGCGCTGACCCCGCTGTTTGTGAAGATCCTTGGTCGTCATGCAGGCTGGCCCATCGTCGCGTTTTTTCTCGCGTCGGTGGTCCAGCTTTCGCGTGTAACGGGCGATATCCTCGACGGCACCACCTTCACCTGGTCCCGCGTCTGGTCCCCGGAACTGAATGCGGCGTTTGCGCTGAAGCTCGATCCTCTCTCCATGGTGTTCAGTTTCTTGGCGCTGTTGGTGGGCTCGATAGTCTTCATCTACTCCACCGCGTATTTGCCGCCGAAGAAGTCCGCGATGAGCTTCTACGTCCTGATGACGGCGTTCATGCTGGCGGTTTTGCTCCTCGTGCTTGCCGACGACATCATGCTCCTCTTCATCGGGTGGGAGCTGGTCTCGATGGCGTCGTTCCTGCTCATTGCAAGGTCGGGTTCGTCGGGCGAGTTGGGCTCGTTGCGCACACTCCTGCTGACCTTCACCGGCGGCCTGCTGCTTCTGGCCGCCCTCGGCGGTGCTGTGTGGCTGACCGGTTCCACGAATCTCACCGAGGTTTTGGCTTCGCCTGAGTGGGAGGCCAACCCGGCAGCGCGCAGCCTCATTGCCGCGCTGGTGGCCCTGGGCGCTTTCACGAAGGCAGCTCAGTTCCCCTTCCACGCCTGGCTTCCAGAGGCCATGGCGGCGGCAACTCCCGTCTCGGCTTTCTTGCACGCTGCGGCCGTCGTCAAGGCAGGCGTTTACCTGCTGATGCGTTTTTCCACGGTCTTCGCGGACGTGCGCGTGTGGCAGTTGCTGCTGATCGTCATGGGTATGTGGACGGCTGTTGCCACGGCCTACTTTGCGCTGCAGCAGACTGACCTGAAGAAGCTGATTGCGTACTCGACGGTCTCGCAGTTGGGTTGGATTGTCGCCACGATTGGTGTGGGCACGAAGTTCGCGATTATGGCTGCGGTTGTGCACACCATTGCGCACGCGATGTTTAAGTCTTCGCTGTTCATGATGGCTGGTGTGGTTGATCACCAGGCAGGCACGCGCGATATTCGTCGCCTCGGTCCGCTGTGGAAGCAGATGCCGTGGAGCTTTGGCTCGATGATTTTCGGTGCGGCATCGATGGCGGCAATTCCGCCGTTCTTCGGCTTCATGTCGAAGGAAGGCATGCTGACCGCATTCGAAGGTGCGCCGCTCAGCAACACCGGTGTCGTCATTCTGCTGACGGTGGCGGCGATTGGTGCGATTGGTACTTTCGCGTACTCGGCACGTTTGGTGTTCGGTGCATTTGTGGATGGTCCGCGCAACGTGGACCACATCACTGAGGCTCCAATTTCGCTGTGGCTCCCGGCTGCCATCCCTGGCGTGCTTAGCCTTCCAGCCGCCTTCGCTGCCGGCGCTATTTTGAACCGCCCGCTGGACCGCGTGGCCGATACGGTCGGTCAGCTTCCGGCTGGCACGACTCAGGAATCGCACTTGAGCCTGTGGCACGGCGTGAATGTGCCGCTGATCATCTCTGTGGTTGTGCTGGCTGTCGGCGTGGGCTTCATCTTCACTCGTGCCCGCGTAGGCGCCGTCATGGCAGACCGCAAGCTCTTCCCGTTCACTGGTGTGGAGGCAATCAACGCGTCGCTGAGCGTCTCGCAGCGTGTGGGGCGCGCGATGGGCAAGGTGGCGCGTTCGCATCAGCCATCGCGTCACCTGCTGCCGCTGCTTGGTTTGCTCGCGGTGTACGCCCTGGTTATTGCAATCGCTCCGGGTGTCGGGGGCGCTCCGGTGCTGCCGAAGATCGACGGCATCGATCACCTGACCGATCTGATTCCGCTGGTTGTTGTCGTGATTGGCGTGTGGGCCACGCTTCGGGCGAAGAACCGTTTGCAGGCGGCTGTGCTGCTCGGCGTCACCGGTGTTGGTGTCACGCTGCAGATTCTCCTGCTGGGCGCACCGGATGTGGCATTGACGCAGTTCATGGTGGAAATCCTGACTGTCGTGCTGATGATGCTGGTGCTGCGCTTCCAGCCGCGTGCGTTCTCTGAGACCTCGAAGAACCGCCGTGCCTCGGCGGCGGTTGTGGCAGTTGCCGTGGGCTTGGCTACGTTCGGCGCGGTGTGGTTCCTCACTGGCCGTCGTCAGATGCCTGAGGTCGCGCAGTGGTACATCGATAACACTGAGAAGGTCACGGGCGAGACCAACATTGTCAACTTGATCCTGGTTGAGTTCCGTGCTTTCGATACGATGGGTGAGCTGGCGGTTCTCGGTATGGCGGGTGTCGCGATGGCGGCGGTTGTCACGTCGATGCCTCGCTTCCCGCACCTGCTCGATCAGCCTTCCCCGCTTGCGGAGCCCGCTCTGAACTCCATCATGATGCGCTGGCTGGTCCGCTGGTTGGCTCCGCTTCTGTTCGCCCTGTCCGCTGTGGTTCTCTACCGCGGCGGTACCGCTCCGGGCGGCGGCTTCAACGCGGCGCTGATTGGTGCCGCTGCCGTCATGCTGATTTACCTGTCCAAGGACCGCGACGAGCTGGTCTTCGGCAAGAAGATCCCGGTGGCGCTCAGTGCTGCGGGTGTCATCACGGCTATCGGCACGGGCTTCGTCGGATTCGCCAAGGGGTCGTTCTTGGCACCGCTTTACGGCGAGTTCCTGGGGCAGCACCTCACCACGGCATTGCTTTTCGACGTCGGCGTGTACCTGGCCGTCATCGGCATTGTGGCAACCGCGCTGAATCTCCTGGGCGGCCCGAACCGTCCTGGTGTGACCGGGTCGGACGATGTGATGCAGGATCTCTACTCAGACCGCTCGAGCTTGCGGGTGCCGCCGGAGATGGGCGTGTTCGCCTCAGAAGCGGAGAGCGCCTCCGCCCCCGCCCCAGCTCATGCCACCGTTGAGGAGGCTAAGAAGTGATTATCGCCATCATGGCTGCCGTCCTCGCAGGCGGTGGCACGTACCTGGTGCTACAGCGCGGCATGCTGCGCACCATCATCGGCATGACTCTGATTTCCCATGCCGCCAACCTGATTATTTTGTCCACGGGTGTCGGCGCCTGGCGCGGCGAACCGCTGCTGGGCAACGAGACCACTGCGGGCGCTGGCGCTGCCGAGCAGATGGCTGACCCGCTGCCGCAGGCATTCGTGCTGACGGCCATCGTGATTACCATGGCCGTCACCGCGTTCATGCTGGCTCTGTCTGGTTTGGGCCGCGATGACGACACTCGTATCCATGAGGACCGCGAGGCTATGCGACAGCTGTCGACGGCTGGTCGTCGTGCAGGTAAGCACATTCCGGCTGACTCGGACTCCACGGTCACCGGCACCCCGGGAGTCACTCCGGCTCCGGATAAGTTCCCGCGCGAGACCCCATACGGCGGTGACGAGAAATGGTAGAAGCCTCTGCAATGTCCCCTTCAACTCTGTCTTCGCTACTGCCGCTGTTTGCGGCACTGCCGCTGATTCTGTCGGCGGTCGCAGCCATTCTGCCGAAGCTGTGGATGCGCGCGACGATGGGCATCGCCGTTCCGGCACTGTCGTCGCTGGCTGCGTTTTGGGTGATGTTCTACGTCGCTGACAACGGCCCGGTCGGCCACGGTGTGGGCGCGTTCCCCGGTGGTATCTCGATTCCTTTCTTGGCGGACACGTTCTCCATGCTGATGCTGGGTGTGGCCGCGGCTGTGGTTGCCATCGGTAACTGGTTCGCCCACGTCGCGGGCGAAAACACTTCGCGGTTCTTCCCCTCCCTGACACTGATGATGTTGTCCGGTATGTCGGGTGCTTTCCTGACTGCCGATTTGTTCAACTTCTTCGTGTTCATGGAGGTCATGCTGCTTCCCTCCTACGGCCTAATTGCGGTCACCGGTACCTGGCACCGCCTGGCTGCTGGCCGTAACTTCGTGCTGGTCAACCTCTTGACCTCCACGGTGCTGCTGATTGGTGTCGCGCTGATCTACGGCTCGGCGGGCAATGTGAACATCGCAATGCTGGCCGACATGGCCAGCGAGGGCGGCCCTGGCGGCACGGGTGTGGTCGCGCTGGGAATTGTCATCATTGCGCTGTGTGTGAAGGCTGGTTTGGTTCCGGCGCACACATGGCTGCCGAGGACGTACCCGTCGACAAGCCCTGCGGTGATGGCACTGTTCTCTGCGGTGCATACGAAGGTTGCGGTGTACATGCTCTTCCGCATTTACGTCGTGATTGTGGGCATGAATCCCTCCTGGCACTGGCCGATCATTATCATCATGGCGATCTCGATGCTGGTCGGCGCGTTTGCTGGTCTCGCGGAGAACACCATGCGTGAGGTGCTGGCCTACCAGATGGTCACGGGTATGCCGTTCATTCTGATTGTGTTGGCGTTCACGGACGCTAACGACGGGGGCAGCGCCAAGGCTGCCCTGGCTGCGGGTATTTTCTACGCAATCCACCACATGGTGACTGTCGGCGCCCTCATTCTGGGCTCCGGCGCAGTGGAAGAGACCTACGGTACGGGTACGCTCTCCAGGCTTTCTGGGCTTGCTCGCCGCGACCAGGCGGTCGCCTGGGTGATGGCGGCAATGAGCTTCTCCATTGTGGGCTTCCCACCGTTTTCCGGCGTGTGGGGCAAGGTGGGCATTGTCTTTGCCTCTGCCGCCACTGGCGATGCCCGCTCGATCGTTGCGATCACCGCAATCATCGTTGCCTCGCTGGGCTCGCTGCTGGCCATGATTCGCCTGTGGCGCGCGGTCTTCTGGGGCCGACCGATGCAGGGCGTGGATGATTCTGTTCGAGTTCCGGGAACGCTGGTTGCGCCGTCCGCCATGCTGGCAATTGTTTCTGTGGCCATGTTCGTCGCGGCCGGCGCCGTCACTTGGGCGACCACCGGCGCGGCTGATGCGCTGCTGAATATTGATGGCTACCGCGAGGCGACTCTCGGCGGAGTTGAAAACGCCATCGGAGGTATTTACTGATGAAGTTTCTGCATGTTATCCGCTATTCCCTCTGGCTGGTCTGGCAGGTTGTTGTGGCTGCGACGGACGTGGTGCTCGATACTCTGCGCCCGAACCAGAAGCAGCAGCCGGTACTCATTGGGCTGCCGCTGCGTGTGAAGTCTGATCTTGAGGTCACTCTCTTTGCTGAGTCCATCACCATGACCCCGGGCACGCTGGTCTGCGGCGTCCGTGAAACCGATGCGGGACGGTTGTTTATCATCCACGCGATCTTCGGTGCCGACCTGGACGCGCTGTACGACTCCCTCTACGACATGGAGGAGCACCTCGTCCCCCGCCTCCGCGATGTCCCCCGCCCGAAGGCATTTGTCTTCGAGGAATACAACGCAGACCAGTTCATTGACCCGGATGCCGTCGTCGGTGTTGCCGCTGAGGTCGACCATGGTCTGCCACTGCCGGATGGCATTGCCTCCAATGGCGAAGACAAAGGAGCACGCTCATGAATGACACATTGATCGATCCCACCGCAGTACAGGTAATTAGCGGCATTGGCATTGCTCTGTGTTCAGTGGCGCTGCTTGTGGGCGTGGTGCTGATCTTCCGGGTCAAGGGCAATGTCTCACGCGCAGTGCTTTCCGACGCCGCCTTCTACCCCATGGTGGGAGTGTTCCTCACAACTGCCATGCTGCGGACTACAGCCATTACTTTCGATATTGCAATGCTGGCGGGCTTGCTTGGCATTTTGTCGACCGTGGGCCTGGCCCGAGTTATTTCCCGTGGCCGCCGCTAAGACCGATTAAGGACGAATCGCACTATGAGTATCGCTTCAATCCTTGTAACTATCTTGTTTGCCGTGCTGGTCATTGGCGGATCTCTGTACCTGCTCCTGGCGGGCGTGGCCATGTGGCGCTCTAAAGATGCCCTGAGCCGGTTGAACCAACTTTCCGCCGGAATCATGGTGGGCATCCCCGCGCTGGTGATTGCCAACTTGGTCTTAGAGGCCGACCAGGGCGATCTGACGTGGGGCAAAACCCTCACCGCCATTCTGGCCATTGTTGCTGTCCTGGTCGTCGCTACCGTCGCCTCCGAAGTACTTGGACGCGCGGTGCTGGGTGCCCGTGACGGCTCCGCTGAGGACTACGTCCCGGAGCGGTAGCTAGCGGCGCGGGAAACGTCCTGAACACACCGTTAGCGGCCAGTTTCACAGCGACCCCTCAGCGCGCTCCGACACCCCCTTTAGGCCACCCGGCCTACCCAAAAGGGGGTATATTTCCCCACACTTTTGGCCTCCCACAATGTGATGTACCTCTCATAGGCTATGGCCCGGTCGTTAACTCCATTTATGTCCCTAAATTGAGTGGCAGTTTTTGCCATTTACTAAACTTTGGTTTCCCTTACTTAGGGAACCCTTAGTTATCATTTGTGATGAATTTGCCGTTTGCCTGCACCTTTGTGACACCAAGAACAAAACAATCAATGCAATCCCGGTAAATTTTAAGAAAACAACGCTTTTGTCATCCGATATTCAGGCAGAGGCCGGAGTCGTCACAGACACCACAAAACCGCCCTCTTTCCAATGTTTTTAGGCGAATTTGAGCGAGCTTTGAGGGACGCAACCGACCGAAAGCGGATCGAGGCACTTATTTTTTCATTGCAGCCCCTTGCCCCATCGGTTAACTTAATTTCTGTGAGTCAGCCAAGAGCGACTCAAAATCTTTACCCCCGAGAACCTAAGGATTTTCTCATGTCCTGCTCCGCAGAAGATATCGCAACCATCCTCGAAGCCCTTCCGGCCGTCACCGTCGAGAGCCCGCTGCCGGCTTTCGAGCAGCTGGCTGGCAACGACGTCAACTTCGCTAACGTCGGTGGCGACCTGAACCTGCCGTTCGGTAACGACTTCCTGGACATCTCCGTCACCGACGACCACTCCACCCACGACTCCCACGACGTCGAGGTTTCCGACTTCCTGAACCCGGAGACCACCGTCGACAAGTCCGACCAGCGTAAGTTCGACTTCCTGAACCCGAGCATCTCTGGCATCGGCGCCAAGTAAGCTCCTGGGCTTCATGGCAGGACAATAGCTCCGCCAATCCTTGACACAATAAACCGCCAGTCTCTAAAAAAGACTGCGGTTTATTGTTCAGTTAAAACCGATATTCTTCATTTCGTTACTGTCTAAAAGGAACACCAAAAATGGACGTCACTCCTATCGTTGAGGTTCTGGAAGCAATGCCTTCCGGCCCGACCGTCAACGTCACCTTCGAGATTAACCCGACCATCGATGGTGACCTGACCCTCCTGGAAACCGGTGACTGGAACGCTCCGTTCGGCCGCGACTTCATGGACATCAACATCACGAACGATCAGTCCACCCACAACGACAACTCCACCCACGTCTCCGGCGTTGAGGCTGATAGTGTCTCCGACGCTGCCGAACAGGGTCGAGAGGTGTCCGAGTCCGCCGAAGAAGCCGACGAGGCTGCAGCTGCTCCGAAGTCGCTTTTCAACGGCTCCCCGAGCCTGCCGGGCATCGGTGCCTAAAACAGCTCACACTTAGGGTTGTTCCTTAGCCGCCCAAACCGGGCCGGCGTGCAGGCAACCACAAAGCCGTGGCTGTCATGCACAGACAGAAGTTTTAAATAAAGCGTTAGCCCTGCAGATGGTTCAACCATTTGCAGGGCTAACGCTTTTCTATTTACTTTGATCTACCGCGTGACTGTGCAGCTCTACTCTGCGGTTTTACTGCACAGCCCTACGCGGTTGCTTTACTTCGTTGCCTTAAAGCGCTTTTCCACCTCGGCACCGAGCCAGGAATCAACGTTGGCCCAGTACTGATAGACACGCTGCTCCACCTCTGGGGAGACACCCTGCATGGCACCGACGATGTTGTTTGCCAAGCGATCGCGCTCGGTATCGTCCATCACGTTGCGAACAAGGTCGCCTGGCTGCGAGAAGTCATCATCCTCAGGGTGCTGCACGTAGGCGCCAGCGTAGAACTCTTCGCCCACGCTCTCCCACTGACCAAAGGCACCAGCATCGACCTGGCCGGCGTGACCGGAGCGCACTGGGCAGCCAGCGGCCTTAGCCGCAGCCGCGGTATCGGCCTCCGGGCCGCGAGCGGTGGCGTTGGAGCCGTGAACCGGCAGCTTCGGATCCGAGTAGTAGTACGTGGCCGCACCATCCTGCGAGAAGGAATTCACTGGGCAGCGAGACTGGTTCACCGGCAGCTGATCGCTGTTGACGCCAAGGCGGTAGCGGTGCGCATCAGCGTAGGAGAACACACGCGCCAGCAGCATCTTGTCCGGCGAGAAGCCGACACCCGGGACCGTATTCGACGGTGCGAAGGCGGCCTGCTCAACCTCAGCAAAGAAGTTGCCCGGGTTGCGGTTCAGGGTGAAGTGGCCGACCGGAATCAGCGGGTAGTCCTTCTGGGACCAGGTCTTGGTCAGATCGAACGGGTTCACCTTGTAGCTGGCGGCCTCGTCGTAAGGCATGATCTGCACCTTGACGTCCCAGGTTGGGTAGTCGCCGCGCTCAATTGCCTCGAAGAGATCCTGGCGAGCGTGGTCGGTGTTTTCGCCAACCAGCTCGGCGGCTTCATCATCCGCCAGGAACTCCCAGCCCTGGCGAGTCTTAAAGTGGTACTTAACCCAGAAACGCTCCCCTTCAGCGTTAATCCACTGATAGGTGTGAGAACCGAAGCCATCCATATGACGGAAGTCCTTCGGAATACCGCGGTCACCCATCAAGTAAGTGACCTGGTGAGCGGACTCCGGAGAGGCAGTCCAGAAATCCCACTGCATATTGGCGTCGCGCAAACCTGTGTCCGGCAGGCGCTTCTGAGAGTGGATGAAGTCCGGGAACTTAATGCCATCGCGGATGAAGAACACTGGCGTGTTGTTGCCCACGATGTCGAGGTTGCCCTCTTCGGTGTAGAACTTCAGTGCAAAGCCGCGCACGTCACGCCAGCCATCCGGGGAGCCCTGCTCACCTGCGACAGTAGAGAATCGCGCCAGCATCGGCGTGACCGTGTTCGGCTGGAATACTGCAGCCTTGGTGTACTTGGAGACATCCTCGGTGATGGTCAGTTCACCGAAAGCACCTGCACCCTTAGCGTGAACAACGCGCTCCGGAATGCGCTCGCGGTTGAAGTGCGCGAGCTTTTCCAGCAGGTGGATGTCGTGGAGGTTAATACCTCCCTGTGGGCCATTGGTTAGCGAGTGCTGCTCTGTAGGAACCGGCGCACCGTTGAGGCGAGTGGTCGGACCATTGGAACCTTCATAGAGATTGGACATGGGGATTTCCTCCTAAAGACAGGGGCTAGATGGCAGTCACAACATGCCCTGACGTTTTCCACCCTACACGAAGTTTCATATTTTGCCTATTAGTCTCCCGCGATTGATATGTGGACTTAATTATTAGTCCGATTAGGTTCGCTGTATCAGCCGCAAACACCCGGCCCTAAAAAGGGCAAAATTCCCTCTGCGAAAACCACCCGCAATGACCGTCGAAAAGCACTTACCGCGCTTTCATGCAATACCTATCAGCACTGAATAAAAGGTATAGCCAGCACTACCACTGCCCACGGGGGGTTAAGGGTAGGATTTCACGCGTACCACGCTGTCAATTTGGATTCTGATCGGATACTTCTGCAGACATGAAAAAACAAGGGAGGGGCGCAAAAGCGCTCACAGTCTTCAAGTACACGCTGGCGTTGCTGGCGACCGTTGCGCTTCTCAAGATCGCATTCTTCCCCGCTAACGACGAGGACTATGCGCAAGCAACCGGTGATTTCTCCCAGCCCACCACGGAGCTATCCCCTCAGCGGATCAATAACACGCAGAAGCTGTCTGCCACCATCGTCCCGGATGAGCCCACCGTGATCCGCGCCAACGCTTCCGGTGAAATCACTGACGCCTATGTCAACAGCGGCGGCAACGCCGTAGAGGGGCAGAACCTGCTTCAGGTGAAGAAGACCTCGGTATCTGAGACTGCCAGCACCTCCGGCGGCGCGGATTCCGATGAAGAAGGCGCCGCAGCCGCCGCACCCGAAACTACCGTGACCTGGGGAAACATCACCGCTAAGGCTTCTGGCACTGTGCAGTGGGATATCGTCATTGGCCAGACGGTTGAGATCGGCCAGGAGATTGGCACGATTTCTCCGAACAGCTTCCACGCCGTAGCACCTATTAAGCCGAGCCAGCTGTACACGCTGGGAGACTCGATTAACAATGGCCGCCTCGCCATCAACGATGGCCCGGCACCGTTTTTGTGTGATTCGGTGAAGACTGTCACTGGAAGTAGCGCGGGCTCGCAGAACACTGGCGCCGGAGATGGTGCTGGCATGGGCGCCGCCGCTGCTGGAAATTCCTCGGGCGGCCCACAGCTGCGCTGTGACATTCCCGCAGATCAGACCGTCTACGAAGGTGTTCCTGCCACGCTGATTCTTGGCAGCGGCACCACCTCGGAGGTCCCGGCACTGCCGGTGACCGCGGTGGAGGGACGCTTCCGCGAAGGTGTCGTCTACGCTCCGGCTAAGGATGGCGGCAAGCCCACCAAAATCAAGGTTGAGCTCGGCGCCAACGATGGCACTTTCATTGAGATCAAGCGCGGCCTGAAGGAAGGCCAGCAGGTTTTGGAGTACGTGCCGTCCTACAAGGATGAGTCCGCCGGCGACGGCACTGGCACCGGCGCTGGTGATGGCAGTGACACTGGCTTCGATGAGTCCGGCGATGACGCTGGCTCTGAAAAGTAGGCCCGCGCCATGCTTAGTTTGACCGCAGTCACTCGAACAGTGACGCTGCCCAACGGCGAGGAGCTGCCTATTTTGAAAGGCATCGACCTCGAAGTGCCACGTGGTGAGCACCTCAGCATTGTCGGCCAGTCCGGTTCGGGTAAGTCAACGCTGCTGAACATCATTGGCATGCTCGATTTGCCGGATTCTGGCACGTACACGTTCAACGGCACCGATATTTCCACCTTGTCAGACAGGAAACGCGCTGCGCTCCGGGGCGATAATTTGGGATTCGTCTTCCAGCAGTTCAACCTCTTCCCTTCCCGCACCACGCTGGAAAACGTTGAGGTTCCGCTGATGTACGACCGGGGCGAGAAGTTCTGGAATCGCACCGAACTCGCCGCCGCGATGCTGGAGCGCGTCGGTCTGGGCGATCGTCTAGAGGCCACGCCCTCGCAGCTTTCCGGTGGTGAACAGCAGCGTGTGGCGATTGCCCGTGCGCTCGTGCGCCAACCGCAGCTCATTCTTGCCGATGAGCCCACTGGTGCGCTCGATGTCGACACCGGCAAGATCGTCATGGATCTGCTCGAAGAAGTCGCCACGGAAAACAATGCTGCGCTGATTGTGATTACGCACGATTTAGAGGTCGCCGAGCGCGGCGATCGGGCACTTGAGCTTCGCGACGGTCAGTTGCACGCCGACTCCGTCCTGCTATCTGCCGCCAACGCTATGCACGGCTTCGAGGAGGTTGCTGATGACGACGAATAAAGAAACAGAATCGAAGTCACGGCCTTCCTTCCTCTATGCAGCAACGCCTTATCTCGGCGCTCTGCTGGAAGCGTGGCATGAGCTGCGCATTAACCGTGGCCGCATCATGCTGTCGCTGGTCAGTGTGGCCGCCGCAGTGTGGGCGATGACCACAGTCATTGCGCTTGGCAATATTCTCACCAGTTCCCAGGATGCGGTAACCGCACAGAGCACGGGCATCGCCGGCACGGTCACGTTGACTGCCGGAGCGGGTAGTTCCGGTTCTGAGGAAGGCAGTAACTTCGGCGACGGCGGCTTCAGCAGTGACAGCAGCGCCGGCACGATGGCCGATAGCTTCGGCGACTTCGGCGGTGGAGGCATCGGCGGAAACGGACCGGACGATTTGAGCGTCATCAATCCGGACGGGTCCATCAACGACGCTTTTTCCACTGCCACGCATCGCCTGGTAGAGACCACCCATGCCAACTTGTGGTCGCGTGTTCGCATGCAGCCAGCCACACCTGAGCACAATATGGATGACTGCGCACCGGATGATTACGAGTGTTTTTCGCCAGGCACCCCCGAGCTGATCGCCGCTGACCCGGGCTGGTTCGATATCTACGCCCGCACCATCGTGCAGGGACGTCGCCTTGAAGATGCCGATGGCCAGCGCTTGATGAACCCCGTGGTGGTCAACGACCAGTTCTACGAGAGCCTGGGAAACCCAGCGCTAGCCGACCACCCAACCTTCACCTTGAAGGAAACCGGCAACACCACTTTCACCGTGGTGGGAGTGTATAAGTCCCTCGGATCGTGGGACGCCCCGAGCATTGTCACGCACTACGATTCCTTCCTCAATGCCGGCTACGAGGGTCCGGTGGGTGAGCCGCAACTTCTCGTCGCAACGCCTGAGGAGTCCGCGAAGGAGAACCAGAAGGCGCTGCACAACATTTTCCAGGCGGAGCTCGGCCCCAGCTGGAAGGTGAATACCTCCCTGTCGGAGAAGGACACGGAGATTTCCCAGGAGATGAATAACACCATCACTACGGCGCTGGGCATTATCGGTGGCATCGTGATCGCGCTTGGCGCGTTGGGCCTGCTCACGGTCTCGATTGTCACCATCGGCCACCGTGTCCGTGAGATTGGTATTCGTCGCGCAATGGGCGCGTCGGCAGGACGGATTTTTATCTCTGTGTTCTTGGAGTCGATTGTCGCCACGACGGTGGCGGGCGTGGTTGGCGTGATTGCATCGATCATCACGGTCAAGCAGCTGCCGCTGGATAAGATGCTGGCGTTGCCGCTGGAGACGGGCGCCGTGGCCTACCCCGTCACGGCCGCTGTAATCGGCGTGTTGGTCGCGACGTTCGTGGGCGCGCTGGCGGGTATTATCCCGGCCACCATCGCAGTCCGCGTCAAGCCCATCGACGCCATCCGCTTCTAACACTTCAGCCCCCTAGTTCGCCTGGCTGCGTTGCTGCCTGCTTTTTGCAGGTGAGGCCACGTGCAGCCAGGCGAATTATCTTTAGGTTTTAAGTTGCTAAGCTATTGCCATGACTCCCGCACGCCTCGTCTCTAATGACGAATACATCACGCAGCTGGCGCTGAAAGCCGGTCGCGGTGATCAGGCTGCGCTGACGGAGTTTGTGCGGCTGACGCAGAAGGACGTGTGGCGTCTGCTCGCACATCTGGGTGGCGTTGATGCTGCGGATGATTTAACGCAGGAGACGTATCTGCGTGTCATGGGGGCGCTTCCCCGCTTTGCGGCGCGTTCTTCTGCCCGCACTTGGCTGTTGTCGCTGGCCCGGCGCGTGTGGGTGGATTCGGTCCGTCGTGATTCGGCGCGTCCGAAGAAGTCTGCGGTGGAAGTGGAAAATGCTGCCGAGCAGTTTACGACCGGCGAGTCGTGGTCAGAGCTCGCTGACGCTCGCGTGCTGCTGGAGCAGCTGCCGGAGGAACGCCGCGAGGCACTCATTCTGACGCAGGTGCTGGGTTACTCCTACGCGGAGGCCGCGGAAATCGCAGGTTGTCGTGTGGGCACTATTCGTTCCCGTGTCGCCCGTGCGCGCCGCGATTTGGTTGCTGCGCTTGACGACGGCGACAGTGCCATCGGCGACTCTGCAGCTGTTTAGCCCCCGCTCCGGCCAGGGGACGTAGCCAGCCGTTGTAGGTTGTGGCCTCTCGAAGCTGACTAACGGTCCAGTTCGATTTTGTAGGTCGAGGCGATATCCGCATGGCCGAGGGCATCACGCATTTCACGCTCCGCGTTTTTCAGGGCAGCTACAACGGCGGGGAGGCTCGCCTGCGGTGGCATTGCCACAGTCACTTCCAAGGTGGGTATTCCATTATCCCGGTAGACCCGTGAATCCGCCTGGTTGATGTGGGCGTTGCGCTCTAGATCGGTGCACACCGCATCGGCAACATCGGCGACCGGCAGCGAAATCTCTCCTAACTTTTCCTGTGATTCCGATGCGGCGACCGTGCTGAACCGGTGCGATCGCAGATTAGCGACCACCAGGCTGCAGCCGACCACCGCTAGAATCGCTGTGATTACACCGAGGACGGGAACATACCAGCTTTGCTCAGGTAGTTTTCCCCAGGATTCCATCCGCCCGGTGTCATGAAGCCACTGTGCAGGAGCGACATCGAGGTAGCTAGCAATCGCCCATGTTGCTACCAGTAGTAACAGCGCTGAGAAGAGGAACAACACAATTCGGTCGAATACGCTTACTGATGTTTTCACTTGTCATCACCTTCGTATCCGCCGTGAGTTCCGGAAGCAAGTGCCGTGCCATTCTGGATTTCTTGGTAGTCAGACTTATGCATCCACACTGGCAGGTTGCCATCGTCATCGACGCGTACATACCGGCGCGGGGCGGGAAGAAACACCGCGATGAGCTGTCCCAGCCCATAGATTGCAGCGAGGATTCCGACGAGGAGCAACACCCATGACGCGGCTGAGCCCTGTGGGTTGCTGAACCAGTCGAATACCGGTTGTAACCATGAGGTGTCACCTGAGCTATTGGCGCTAATGATTGCTTCTCTACCTGCGACAATGGCCGCTGCAATCATCAACAGACCGGCGAAAACTCCCAGCCCGCGGACCTTTGGTGATTGACGCGGGTCACGTCCCTGGCGAGTTTCGACTGACTCGTCCGAGACCACCGCGGCCGATGACCTCTCAGTCGGCGTCATAGGGTGTCACCTCAATCTTTTTCAGTGGGCGCGGCTCTGGCGTGCTTACCACCACGGTACGTGGTTGTGGCACGGATACCGGGCGCAGCTGCTCCTGTCGTGGTGCGCGAACCTGTTTCAACCGGGTTGGACGCGGCACTTTAACCGGCCGTAGTAGTGCTGGTCGTGGCGTCTTAACGTTAATTGTGCGTGGCGACGGCACTCGTACCGGACGCAGCTTTGGTTGCCGGGGGACACTCACCTGCACCAAGGACTTCGGCTTTGGTGCTGCGACTTTTCGCAGCTGTATTGGCCGTGGAGTTGGTGTGCGACGCACCTGTACCGGCTTCGGCGCCGAGGTGCGAGTCACTGGTAACGGCGGTGGCGCAACAACGCGACGGGCCGGTTGCGGCTTTGGTGCCTTAATAGCCACAGCTGGTTGCGGCTTCGGCTGCATGACAAAGCGCATCGGTTGTGGAGCAGGTGCTGGGACACTGCGTACTCGTTCTGGACGCGGCGGAGTAACGCTGCGTACCAGCTGCGGTGTCACCGGCTGAATGCTACGCACTGACTGTGGCTGCGGTACTGAAATACTGCGCACTGGCTGCGGCGTCGGCACGGCGATAGACCGCACTTCTGGGACCCGCCGCACCTGCGGTGCGGTTACTACCTGCTGGTTCACCCGGACAGGTGTCAACTGCGGGTGATCTGAAAAGTACGCTAAGTCCTGTCGGGTGACACGCACGTGCCCGGGTTCGACGCTGTCGATGTCAACATCGACGGTGACATTTTCAAGACCGGCCATATCAGCGAGCCAGGCGGCGACGCTTGAACGAATGCGCACCGCAATTTCCGCTGTCGGCGCCGGCCATGATGCAACGGCGCGAACTGCGACTCGAACTGCACTAACGGCATTGGTCGTGGCAGAACTAGGGGCAATCGCACTATCGATAGAGACAATTGGATAGTCGCGCCCTAGCACACGGGATTGGTCGAGGGTGCCGGGAACCGCGCGCACGGCCATCTCTACGATGCGGCGGATTGCCTTTTCGCTTACGACGGTGGTGCCACGCGTTGCTGGAACGTGGATAGTCACCGTCGGCGGCCTCCTCGGTTGAACTTACGGTTGAGTTCGGGCGCATCGATTTTGCCATCGAGTACCGCACCGGCTGCACCGGCCAGAACTCCGAAGGCAATAACCGCAAGAAAACCCGTGAAACCACCAATCATTGCGGCGAAGCACAGGACAACGGCAATCGTCGCGAAGGTCTTTGTGTAATTATCGAACATGAAATTCCCCTTTATACGGGCCTAACTACCCATCCTGCCCTGCTCCGACGCGCAATAGTTGTCAACTACTGGACGCGTGGCTGTTCCTTGGGCTCGTTAGCAGCCGCGATGGCCTTGCGCTGCTCTTCGCGCTGCTTAGCGGCCTCTTCTTCGCGCTCCTGCGGGGTCTGGTAGTCGGTGTGAACATCGGAAACATCGACATTGACTTCAGTGACCTCGAGGCCGGTCATACGCTCAACGGAGCTAATGACGTTCTGACGGATAGCCTCAGCCAGTTCATGGATGGCAACGCCGTACTCGGCAATGATGGTGACGTCGACTGCAGCCTGGCGCTCGCCGACCTCAACAGCAATTCCCTGGGATACGTTGGCGCTGCCGCCGGAAACAAACTCACGGACGGAGCCAGCGAAGCGATCCATGCCGCCGCCAAGGTCATAGACACCGGAGACCTCGCGGGTAGCGATACCGGCAATCTTGGAGACGACGCTGTCGTCGATAGAAGTGTGGCCGTGGCCGGTTCCCTTATTCGCGGAGTCCGAGCCAGCCTGAGTTGCCGGGGTGTTCTTAGCAGTGTTCTTTGCATTGTCAGCCATGATGTGCCGTTCCTGTTCTCAGTGTTGTAGACGAAATGTCTGGACAATGCCGATGCTATAGCCGCCACAGGCAATCTGCAGTGCGGCTAGGAGTACATGACTGCGAGAGAGCCCCTCCAGCAGGGATTTCGTTATGAAAGTCTTTTAGAAAACTGGATTACAGACTTGATGTGCTTTTCTTCCCCGCCATCACGGAGAGCGCTGTAATTTCTAGATTATCCCTGCTTGGCGGCAGGATATGACCTCTCATTTCCCGTTCTGACATCACGAACGAACCCCACGTGCCAGCCGTTTGCTAACAAATTCGACAACTTTGTATAACGAGTGGCAACTTACAGCGAGATTCCACGTTTAAGCGGTGTGTTAATGCCGACCACGATCGAAACTCGTGCGCACCGCGATTTGGTTGCCGCGCTTGACGACGGCGACAGCGCCAGCGGCAACTCTGCAGCTGTTTAGCCCCACTCCCCAATGGGCGTTGGCCTTTCTTCTACCCCATTTTTAGAACGCTACCGCACATGATTGATCACTTGAGCGTAGGTTCTGTCTTAACTGATAGGTTTATATATTTCCTTATATTCGCGATACGAAACGGGTATATGAACTGCCCGACACGCATACGTTCCATCTTTTTCGACGAGATTAGCTTTGTTTTTACGCATCTTTGGGATGATTGGACGCTTACTTTGCGCGTTCGTATTCGCCCTCTAGGAACCACAGCCTGAGGAAATGCTTTTCAATGCGCGACCTGAAAACGCCACAACCAGTTTTTGGGCCGCCACCGACCAACTCACTGAGGAGCAGATTTCCCCATGAATAGACCTTCATGGATTTTCACTGTCACTGCCGTTATCACCGCTACAACCGGACTACCGGCCTACGCGGCCACCATCAACCAAGGCGATCCAGTTGTCATCGTTCACGCTAATGGACCACAGGCTAGTGTCTGTACAGCCGGCTATGTCGACAAAACCAATTCGCAAATCTACACTGCAGGTCATTGTGGACAAGACGGAGACACAGTGACGGATGGGACCTTTCAGAAAATTGGAGTATTCCAACCGTCTCCCACCTATGACCATTCACTAGATACAGGAAACGACATTGGAGTTGTCTCGCTTGATGACCCCGCTACTGCCGGTGAGAATTCGTATTCAGGCGATTCGACTCTATCCCCCACAGATGTTCAAACTGGCGAGACAGTCTGCATATACGGAAACACTACGGGGAGAGTTTCCTGCGGTTTAGCCGCTGATCGCGAGGCATACCAAATCGAGGACAACGCTCTACAGGTTCAGAACGTACACGCTCAACGAGGCGATTCCGGTGGCCCTGTATGGGTTCCGGAAAAAGGCGCTGTCGGCGTTGTATCGACTACCTGGAACATCATCGATGGGAACGGGCAGCAGCTTGGTTCCTATATCACCGCTAACTCACCCTGGTAAAAGGGCTTTGTTTGCGTAGGGCTTCCTGATGGGTGGGACGCGAGTCTTGTTCTTTGTGCTGCCCAATGGGTTCTGTGCAGGCGACTGCACAGAACCCATTCTTGTTATTAGGACTGCTGGCGGCGAGTCCAGAACCAACCGCAGCTTGCGACTACCGCACCAAACAGTGTCCAGAGAAGAACTCCGTTTCCGCCGGTCTTTGGCAGCTTACCGGTCTTGGTGTCGGTCACCTGCATGATCATGAGTTCGCCGGAGCCTTCGGCCTTGATAAGCGGGCTGCTGCCACCTACCACTGAGACGGTGTACTCCTTGGTCTCCTGGTCAATTGAGATTTCAAAAGCTACTGGCTCTGGCAGCAGGCTAAGTCCTGCCGGTGCCATCGTTTCTACAAGGTAGAAAGTGCCAGTTTCAGTGATTTCAATTGACTTCTGAGCAGGCGTGATGGTGTAGACCGGTCCTCCACTGTAATCCGGCTGCCCACCAGCCGAGGGGTAGATATCGAAGGTTGCACCACCAAGTCCCGGTAGAATCTTGACTCCCTCACCATCGACGTACTCCGCCTTTTCCAAGGTCAGCTTGCCCGGCTTGGTGTCCGGCGCTTCGTAGTTATCGACGACACAGGAGACGGAAGACAGGACCTTATTGGATTCCGACATCTTTACGCGGAAACCGAACTCGCCCACATTTTCCACCTTGAGAGGTGAGGTTTTCCCGTCGCGGGTTTGAGTACATACGGCGTTGAAGTCACCGGTGGAATCCAAGGTGTCACCACGGCGGAACAAAGTGAAGCCCTGCTTCTGTGTTTCAGTCAGAACCAGCGACTGCTCACGCTCGCTTTCAATGTTCCACGATGCAGTACCCTTGTCGGATTCAGAACCGGAGGTTACCTTCATCGACTGATGAACCAGCGGGCCATTACCAGAACCGATGACATTGTTATTTGCGGACAGTGTGAACTCCCAACCAGGGGCACCGTCTTCGAGAACCTTGCCGTTTTCATCGACAATCCTCTTCTTGACCTTCACTACACCGTTGCATCGTGTGGTTACGTCTTGGGCGATTGTTTTCATCTGTTCGGCAAGCTTGCTGTAGTTAGACACCCTCACCGTGTCATCAGTGCCCGAGATATCCTCGCCCATGGTCTTGACATCACGCGTACCGTAGGTCCACCTCGATTGATTGAGAGTGACCGTCTCTTGCCTCCCATTGGGTAGACGCTCATACACCTGCAGGGTCTGGCTGCCGGCCGCGTCGTACGCCATTTTCAGGTTCACCAAGATGTCGGTGCCGATGTAATTGGCGTGCGAAGCCTTCGGGTGATCACTTCGAATTTTGTAGTAGAGGCCTGGGGCTTGTCCCGGATCTGCTTGCCAGCCAATGCGCTTGGCGTCTTTGAGCACCAGATCATTCGTTACAACGGGGCGTTGGCTGCTTCGCCCGCCAAGAGTCAGGTCGACCATGAGCGGCACAACACGGGTACCGGCAGCTTTGAGTTCGTTGGATGCTTTGATTGCGTCGTTGAGAGCACTAGCCTGAACGAATTCACCACCGATGCCCTTGCTCTTGATTGTCGAGGAGGTCGTGGGCATACCATCAGTGATGAAGTACACCACGTCGTAGTCGTTATCCTTGACCTGCTTCAGGCCCGCTTCCCAGTTCGTAGCACTGTTATTTGCGTTATAGCTCCAGTTCTTAACTACGTCCTTTGCTCGCTGGACGCCCTGCTCCGACAGCATTGAAATATATGGTGGGTTCTGACCGTGTGTCGTTCCAGCCTGATTAGCCGGACCGTCACTTGCGAAGTTATAGATGCCGAGCTCGGCTGGAGTGCCCTGCAGGGAATCGATAAATGCATTCGCGGCCTTTTTAGATGCTTCGAAACCATCAGTATCTGCGTAACGGAGCGATGTCGAAAGGTCTGCTACTACAGCAATACGCAGACCACAACGCTGTGGCATCGGCGGGTTAGGGACTCGCCCATGCACCCATTTGGCTCCATCTGGTGGCGAGATAATCTCCGGTGGTTTTGGCTCGTCCTTTTTCTCTCCATACACATCGAGGGTGACCTTCAAATTCTTGTTCTGCGAAAGATTATTAGTGAAAGTGAATACCGCATCCTTCGGTACAAGGGCAGAGTCAACCGGCTTACCATCCTTTACCGGAACAACGTCCATGGTGATGAAGCCGTTGCCAATATTGACGTTGCGTTTCTGCAGAGTTACGCCTGGCTCAATCTGGTCCAGAGTGAGGTTGTACTTCTGCGGATCCAAGAAGGTCGCGTCAGTCTCGATACGCACGGTTGCGTACTTCATGTGAGATTCCTCAGTCACCTTAGCCGTAAAGGCATTAGGCTTCTTCGGATCTACTGGGTCAGCTTTAACTGCAAACTCGTGGCCGATGGCATCAAAGTGACGCCCTTCGACAGCCGGTGGCTTGGGATCTTCAGAAGAATTTGAGCAGTCTTTAACTTCACCACTTAGATTGAAAGTCCACTCGGTACGCGCGTTCGGAGCAAGCTTAAACCCCGACTGTGCCATTGCAGTGACCTTGACTGTACCCGGCTTGTTCTGCTCGTAGACGTGCCGGCCAGCCGGCTTCTTCTCTGCGTTGAGGTAGTAATCAACACCCTTGGTGTCCGGGATATTGATGTACGCCTTCTCCACGCACTCCGGTGCAGTCGCGGGATCAACAAGGGTCGGATCCGCAGGAGTTACCGTTCCTGGTTCTGGCTCCGGATTCTCCGGCTCGGTGGGCTCGGTGGGCTCAGTTGGCTCTGTCGGCTGGGTAGGCTCCGTCGGGTCAGTTGGCTCACTTGGGCCGGTGGGCTCAGTAGAGCCGTCGGGAGTACCGCGAAGGGTGACGGATACGCTGCCAGTTGCTGTCGAACTGTTGTAGTTCAATACTAAGTTAATCTTATCGCCCGCTTTCACCGTTTGATTCAATCCGCTGTGCACAATTTCAAACGGTGCCTTTTTCGATGCACCAGACCCTATATTTGGGGCGAACTGAGACGGAATCGTCCTGCCATTAATACTTAGCTCATATCCCTTAAGCCACTCTGATCCACCAACATTGAACTGAAGACTGTCAATCGTCGCGTCGCTATCAATAGTGAACTCAAATTTTGCATCGCCCGGATTGGGCTGCACCTTAATCTTGTTAAACTCATGCTTCGGCGGAGACGTCGGAATAACCTCCGTCTGCGCCTGTGCCTGTGGCGCATTGGGCGCAAACGCCTGACCGCTGACAACGAGAGCTACCGCTAGCAAAGCGGCCAAGAACATGCGAAGCGTAGTTCGCATTGAATCCGGCAAGCGGAATGTTGTCGAAAACATTAGTTCTTCCCACTTTCTGAGTTCTTCTTGCTAGCGGCGATAATGACGAATCCTCCGCCGATTAGTGCTGCAGCGGCAGCTACCAGGCCTGCTACCTGCACACCGGTGAGCGCCAAGGAGCCGGATCCTCCGCTACTTCCCGAGCTTGAGGATGAACCCGACGAGCCCGAAGGCGTCGAGGTACCAGGCTCATCAGGTGGCGTGGAGGTAGTCGAAGTGGTCGTCGAGGTTCCCGGTTCACCCGGAGTGGTCGGAGGAGTCTTCGGCGGGGTCGATGTGCCCGGCGTAGTCGGCGGAGTTCCAGGTGGTGTTGTCGGAGGGGTCTTCGGCGGAGTGGCCGGAGGCGTCGACGGTGGTGGTGTCTCCCCCGGCTTGTGCGACTTCGCCACAATGACTCCCTCTACAGGAGTGGAGTCATAGTCCGCGCCATAGAAAGGCACCGATACCAAGAAGGGGTTGATCTCCCGATAACTGTCGTTCGGAGCCGTCGAGGTCACAAGGTAAATACCCTCCGGCAGGTCACTGAATTTAACAGAGCCGTTTTCGTCAGTGACCTGGCTGAAGTGGAGGTCTTTTGGCCACTCGGCAAGCTCAGCTGCGGTGGCATTTTCCACCTTCTCGCGGTCCTGCTGGCTTGACGGCGAAATTCCCTTAAGACGATGCAGATGAATGGTCACGCCAGAAATAGAGCCCGACGCCGTCGAATTATCATCGTCCGGGTTTCCTGGGCTCAAGGTAATTCGCACAATGTCAGTGCCGCTTGTTGCTGAAACGCCCGGAGCGTCCACGCGTCCAACAATCCTGGCCGCGTTGGCGTCATTCGCGCCGATTGCACCCATCACTGCAACCAGAGCGCAGGCAGCTAAGAACGCAGCTATCCGGTTCCAGGTGGATGTCAAATATTTATTCATTGTCGTTTTCCCACCACGAAGTGTTGTTATTATCCTCGGACGCTGATTCGCTGCCGTCAGCGAGTTCATCGCTGTCTGCGTCGCCATCAGCAGTCTCGACGTCCGCGTTCTCGGCGTCGTCGTCAAGCTCTTCGTCGGCGTCGAGGCGTTGGCGCCAGAGCCACCACGCAAAGCCTGTGCCAAGCACAAACACCGCTACGAGCAGGGCGTACATCCACCACTGCCATCCAGCTCCGTGCGTTTGGTCGAAGACATTGCTTTCCGACGGATCCATCGGCACTTGGTGCCCACGCACTAGCAGACGATGCGTGTTGATTCCGTAAGGGGTGCAAGTGATGAGGGTGATGTAGTCCTGGCCGTCAACGGGACGAAGATCATCGGTCTCATGCGGAAGTACAACCTTGATTTGATCAATTTCGTACTTCAGCTTGTGGCCTGCGACCTGGATATAGAAGGCGTCTCCCTCTTTTGCTTTCCGCAGGTTATCGAAGAGCGTTACGTTAGTAAGTCCGGTGTGACCGGTAATGATGGAGTGGGTTCCAACACCGCCGACTGGAAGATCGGATCCGTATAGGTGTCCGAGCCCCTTGGCGAGCACCTCATCACTGGTGCCGTGGTAGATCGGCAGGTCGGCCTTAATCTCTGGGAAGATTAGACGCGCCATCACGTCGGTAGCGTTTAGCTGATCGAGATAAGCGGCGTACTCAGGGTTGTGGTCATTAATTTCGTTAAGCCACGGGTCCAGAATCGGGCCGGTGGTGTGGCGCTCATTGTAAGAATGAGCACGCTCCCACTGTTCATCTTTAACTTCTTGGGGTACGGACTTCTCCAGCTTGGCGAACTCTTTGGCCGCCTTAGAGGTGCCGTAGTTATTCAATGCCGTGGAGACAACCGGGTACAGCATCACAAGTAAACCCACAATCACCAGAATTGCGGGGAGAACCATGCTGTTCTTTTTCGCCTGCTCAGGCTGATTAGGCTGCTCAGCTGATGCGTCCCGCGTCAGAGTCGACGCAGAGTGTTTACCCACGGAGGAACTCCCAAGAAGTCAATCAAAAAGGGATGTGGCCTTTCTCTTTCTCACCGGCATGGGAATGCCTGCTGTTGAAAAAGAGCACATCGAAAGGCCGCAACAGTAATTTCAGTGATGCGCAAACTACAGGAATGGCGTGCGCTGTTGAACGCACGCTATTCCCGCAACACTGGAGCTAAAGAGCTCCAGTGACCGAGCCTTTACTCGGGTTTAGTTCTTGGAACCGCGGCGGGCGAACCATGCACCAGCTGCGACGATAGCTGCACCGATAGCAGCCAGGATGCCAATACCGGCACCACCGGTCATCGGCAGGTTCGGGGTAGTGTCGTCGGAGTTAACGACCTCACCCGGGTTAGCGCCGACCTGGACGGAAGCCAGCTTGTAGACGCGCTCCGGGTCAGTCGAGGTAGCAACCAGCTTGAACTCGAGTGCCTCCGGCAGCAGCTCCTTGCCCTTCGGAGCCTTGGTCTCAATCAGGCAGTAGTGGGACTGGTCATCAGCGGCAACCTCAGCATTGTCTTCGAAGTCGTTGACGTGAAGACCGGTAATCTTGACGATACCGTCCTGGCCAGAGACGAAGGTGGTCTTAATTTCGCCGCCCTGCTGACCGTTTACCGGAGTCCAGGAATCCTTCTTGGTGGTGTCAATTTCGGAGCACTGCTTGCCAGCCTCCTGGCGGACAATCTGGAACTCGGCGCCTTCCAGACCCTTGCGGTTGCCATCGACCTTCTTGAACTGCAGGCCACCCCAGTAGGTCTTGACCTCCGGAGTCTCCTTCGGAGTGGAGTTTTCGGTACCATCCGGGTTGTTCTGGAAGACCAGAGCCTTGTTCGGCGCGATATCGGTATCCTTCGCGAACTCAGGCTTCAGCTTGGTGGTGATGGTAACGACGACCTTGTCACCGGCCTTGAGAGTATTTGCAACTTCTGGCTTCAGGGCGACGTCGACCTTGTTGCCCTCGAAGAACTTCCCATCAACATCCTGCGTCGGCTGGATCTCCTGGCCAGCGACCGTCACCTTCACGTCGGTGATTTCCAGCTTCGGGTCAATCTGGTCAGTGATCTGGAACTGGGTGCGCTCCGTGTTCGGCTTCAGCTGGCGAGCAGTACCTGTGACGGTGTAGACAAGGTTCTTATCACCAGCGTTCTGGTCCTTGTCCTTGACGGTCTTGGTCGGCTCTTCGTCCTTGTAGTTCTTCGGGAACGCGTGGACATCGTAGTTCCAGCTAGTGCCCTGGTTATCCCCACCGTTATCCGCGGTCATCGGAACGAAAGCGATGAACGGAACAGCCGGGTCGTAACCTTCCTTCGGACCGGTCTCAACAACCAGGTAAGCACCGAGGTCAAGATTCTGGGAAACGACCCACTTGCCGTCTGGGCCGGTCTTACCGGATGCGACCTCGGTGAGGACTCCAGCCGGGAGGCCGTCCTTCAGCTGTGCGCCCTGGGAGAAGTCTTCAGCCTTCAGCTTCGAAGCAGCCAGCAGACCCTCGTTGGTGGTGACATCGATGGGGGTAGCGCCATCTGCAGTCTTGTTGATCTTGTAGACGGTAAAGCCGACACCCTCAAGCACCTTACCACCGTTGGCCTTAACGTCCTCGACATCAGCTTCGGTACCAGACGGCTGGCCTTCGCTGGTCGGGTTACCGAACTTGTGAATGGTGAGCGAGCCCTTGGCGTTCTTATTCACCAGTGGGGAGTCCCCGGCAGCCTGGTTGATGGAAGTGTCCTGAGCGATTGCAGCCGGGGCGGAGACACCCATCGACAGACCGACGATGGCAGCGAAAGTTACCGAGCGGGCGGTACGGGAGAACTTATTCACGAAAACAGGTCCTTTACAGAAGTCCAAAATGAAGCGACACGCTTCAATACGTCTCGCGATTCACTCCAGACGGCGACACCAACGTTCCCCGACTTGCCAAAACTGAGATTTTCCTTAAGAAAAAGACCAGTCTGTCTAACCTTTTAAGCCTAAGCGTTATGAACTTTAATGTTTGAATGTATAAACATTGCAGCTCAAGCTCATTGCTTGCTCGGTTAACAGCGCTCAGTGAACCGCTTATAAATAACTTAACCGCTTAAGCATCTGGCCGATACCCCCAAGGAGAACGGGCCGCGACACCTAGGCATGAAAACCCTTCGCATTCACACTTCGTACTACCTCCGCGATAGCTCTTTGCACTGTTCGCGACGGGCTTTTGCTCATTCACCCAAAAAAGCGTAAAGATTTCCGCGATTTATCCCCCTCCCCCCAATCAGGGCTAACCAGTTGGTTTGTATCAATAGCTTTTACCCCCTACCGCTATCGTCGCAGCGCACGCCGGGCAAATGAGGGCTCATCAACCTTCTCGTATTTGCTGTCACGACAACGTCGTCAAGCGAAAGCAAAAGGACACCATCAAAAAACCAAGAAACGCCCCGCGACCCACCGCCTTGTGCTAGGACCTGTAAAAGCACAGAGACAGTAAGCGACACGGGGCGCGCTTCGGCGTCACAGGGGACGTTTAGAGAACCGCCCAGTAGTGAACATCGTTGTAGCCGTTGAGCTTGAGGACGTCACCAATCTGGTCGACCTTCTTCTTGCCCTCAGGGGTCATGCCATCCGGCATGATCTGCACGTCAGCGCTGTGATCGCCGGTGAAGGTGATGTTGACGTAGTCCTTGCCATCGCGGTGCTCAAGCTCGAAGACGTAGCGGTTGACGGCTAGCTTGCCCGAGTGGAGGAACCCACCCTTGCCCGGAGCGACAACTGCAGTGTCAGCAGAGTTTGCAGGTGCAGCTACTGCCTGTGCGGCAGTGGCAACCGGAGCGGCAAGCACGAGTGCGCCCACACCCCAGACACCGATTTTCTTCAACATGCTCATAGGTACTTCCTTATCTTCTGTGTTTCTGCAGGGTTTCTGCAGATTTGTTCTGTGTTTTTCTGTGACTGTCGGCGCCGCCGTTGTTCGACGGCGTTCAACAGCCACAGCCAATGAAATTGGTCAACTAGTTGAGGCTGAGCCCCAGCGCCCTAGTGCTCTGATCTAGCGCACTGGATTAGCGCACTGGAGTGGCCTCGACGATGATGTTGTCGGCGTAACCCAAAGTGCCGCCGACGAACTCGCCTCCACAGGTAATGAGGACCAAGCGGTTCTCACCAACTGCATCGTTGACGACCTCAGGCATCTGAGCGCCCTTGACCACCTGGATCGGATCCTTGCTGACGGTGAAGTCTCGGCTTTCGCCATCCACCTTCACCGTGACAGTGTCACCAGCCTTCAAGTCAGCGAAACGTGCAGCGTAACCATCACCCTGATCCACCTCATTGACGTGACCAGTAATGACGGACGATCCAGCAGCACCTTTCTCACCGGGAATCGCTGAGGCGGAATACCAGCCCAGGCGAGAAACATCGGTCGGAGGAATCAGAGATCCCTGATCAGTCAGCTGAACGAAATCAATCGGAGCCGACTTACCATCAATGAGCATCTCCATCTCGTGCACAGCTCCCCGAGAACCCTGTGCTGGAGTAGGAAGATTCTCCTGCGCACCTTCGAGCGCCGAATCATTGCGGTTCAGTTGGGCAATCACCAGCAGAGCGATAACGCCGATTAATGCGATAGCGGCGATATACACCCGTGGCTGCTTCCACCAAGGCACGTCCTGCAGGTCTTCGACTTGGCCATCGGCCTGATCTTCGTCCTGGCCAAACGCATCAACATGGCCGAGTGCGCCAGTTTCGGTTTCCGGTTCGAATCCTGGTGCGTTTCCAGGTTCCTTGCCGGTCTCGTCCGAGCCAAACTGATCAGTCATGGAATCTCCTTAGTTCGTGGCTACCGTCGGCAGAGCGTGAGTAGCCAAACCAGTCGGGCCAGACGGAACCGAACTAATTGCACGTCGTTCCGAGTTCGGAGCCAACGGCTTTCCGTGGTTCTTCTGCTTGTCCTGGCCAGTGCCACCGATGATGGTGACGTTGGTGTTGTTCTGCTCCGAGTGCTGATTAATCACAGTGGTCGGGGTAGCAGCTTCGCTGGTAGGTGCAGAGGAATCGTCGTTAGGCGTGTTCTGCTCGCCCTCATCCTTCGGCTGCTCAGATGGCGTGTTCTCCGGGGTCTTGCCGTTCGTGACAGTCTGCTCCGCAGAGTTGATGTCCTTGTGAACAGCAACTTCCTTGCCATTGGCATCGGTCAGAGTCTCGAAGACAACCTGGGAAGCGCAGTCGCCGTCAGTGATGATGATCGGGACATCAACCGTGCCTGCGGATGCCGTCGGCACAAAGTGCAGGCGGCTCCTAGCGCCAGTGGACTTGCCCGTCTCCTTGCACATCAGCTCACCGGTCAACGTGTACTTCGTGCCCGGCTTCAGGCCAGTGAAGTGCACGGTGTCGATGACGACAGCACCCTTTTCAACCAGAGCCTTGCCGGCAATACCGGCAGTAGTCGTGATGGCTGGGTTGTCCTCAGACTGCGCTGGGGTGCTCGGGTGGTTCGGCTTTTCCGGCTGGGCAGGCTTCGTCGGCTTGGACGGCTTTTCCGGCTGGGCAGGCTTCGTCGGCTTGCTCGGCTTTTCCGGCTGAGCGGGCTTAGTCGGCTTGCTCGGCTTGCTCGGCTTTTCGGACTCGGACTTAGACGGAGTTGTCGTCTCAGACGGCTCTTCCGGCTGTGTCGTCTCCGGCTGCTCGGACGGCTCATCCTCGCTCGGAGTTACCGGAACGGTGGACGTGGTCGGCTCAGTCGAGCTGGTCTCCGGTGCGGTCGTCTCCTCGGACGGAGTTTCGCTTTCCTCAGTCGGGGTGTCTTCCGGCTTCTCCGGAACCTCTCCAGTCACGGTCTGGCTTGCGTCATTGATATCTGCGTGGTCAGCGATCTCATTGACCTGACCAGCGCTTTCCTTACCAGTCGAGTCGACCTCATCAGAGGTCAGGTGCTCGAACACGACAGCCTCAGCAACAGGAGTCTTAACAGAGTCAGACACCTCAAGAGTGACAGTCACAGTACCGCTTGCCGACGTCGGCTTGAACGTCGCCTCGCCATGACCAATCACAGAGCCATCAGCCTTATTAACCAGTTCACCGGAGAGGGTGTAGTTCTTACCAGGCACCAGGCCCTCGAAATGCACGGTGTCGACAACCTTGGCATTAGCCTCAATGCGGTTGCCCTGAAGCTCGGCTACCGTGCGCAGCTCCGGCTCCAGCGGCGTATCAGCGGGTTCGCTCGGCTTAGACGGTTCGGTAGTCTCAGTCGGCTCCGTCGGTTCCGTGGTCTGCGACTCAGTGCTGTCAGTCGGCTCGGTCGGTTCCGTCGGAGCGGCCGGCTTCGTGGACTCGGAGGTGTTAGGAGTAGTCGTCGATGAGCTCGGCTGCTCTTCGCTTTCCGACGTCGTCGGAGTCTCAGACTCACTGGTCTCAGAAGTAGTGGTCTCGCTGGACGACGGCTCCGTTGTCTCTTCGGTCGTCTCCTCGGTTGTCTCTTCGCTCGTCGGGGTCTCTTCGGAGGTCGACGGCTGCTCCGGCTTTTCGCCGTGAACGGTCTGAGCTGCGTCGTTGATGTCCTCGTGGGTAGCGATTTCTACCCGCTGACCATCGGTGTTGTCCTGGCCATCGGCGGTGACCTCTGTCGAGGTCAGCTTTTCAAATGCAACAGCAGCGGTAACCGGCTCATCTACATCATCGGAGACGGTAATCATGACAGCCTGCTCACCCGAAGAGGTCTCCGGAGTGAATTCCACGCTGCCGGTCCCCAAGATGCGATCAGCATTGGTCTTGTCCACCAGGGTGGCGTCCAGGCGGTAGTTCTTACCCGGAACCAGGTCGGTGAACTTCACGATGTCCTTAACCACAGCGCCCGCAACAATCTTGTTGCCGTTCAGGCGAGCCTGAGTGGAGATCGACGGCTTACGCGTGGTCGGCTTCTCCGGCTCGGACGGCTTGGTCGACTCGGACGGGGTCGTGGTCTCCGCAGGCGTGGTCGGAGTAGTCGGCTTTTCCGGTTCGGTTGGCTGCTCCGGTTCAGACGGCTTCGTCGGCTCTGCCGGAACTTCACCGGAAGACGGAGTGACATTGTCAATCACAATGATGTCTTGTTTCTTACCATTGTTGAAAATGTAGCCAGTGCGGTTCGTGCCATCGACAGTGCCCTGACCGACGTTAGCCGGACCAGTGAGGTAGTCGTAGACAGCCTTCGTCGATGGGTTGTGAATGCCCTGGGAGAAGTCAATGCCATCGGAGAAGTGCCACAGAGCGAATTGAGTTGCGTTATTGGCGTCCAGCACTTTCAGACGTCCTTTAACTCCAGCCGCCTTCCCCAGTTCATCCAAACCAACAGCTGGAGAACCGTGGTGCGCAATCCAGTTGAGCTTCCGGTATCGGTCAAAGTCGTTCCGCAGCTTGTTATTGGTATCTGTACTGCGCGAGAACTGACTGAAGTTCTGTACACGACCGGTGTCATAAAGATCACCGGCGACGCTGGCCTCAATGCAGTAACCCATTTTGTGGCTACCAAATGGAGTTGCCGCCTCGTCAAATGCCGCAATGAGTGGCCCAAAATCACGGACATTTCCATTGGCTTCAACACCCTTAACTGTTCCAGGAACACTCAAAATCTTCTGGATCGTCAGGGTTTCGCCAGTGTCTTCTGCCTCCTGCGCATGCGCAATTATTGGAGATTTAGCGAAGAAAAGAGCGAGCACAGCCACGAAGCTAAAAAGCGCCAACCAGCGCTTCTCGTTTGTAAAACGACCGAACATGAGCCCTCCCCCTTCCTTCGATTTCAGTGCGTTATACACCTTTCGCTACCTTTCCAGCCTTCAATTAACAATCAATGACCACGCATAAGCGTCTCCAGCCCCCATCACAGGTAGCCCAGTTGACATCGCCTTCTAATTCTCATTTATAGCGTTGGCCGTCCCCGAATATAACAAATACATTTTATGTTTGTTGAGCCATTTAATTGCCACCCCTATTGTCTTTTATTTCAATGTCAATAATTGTTGTTTGCATATTTTTTCTGGGGTGGACATTTGGACACCACACACATGCCGAAGTTCCACCTTTCGCCACGACACCTAGCCATTCAACCCATAAAATCACGATTAACCTGCGCATATGAAGTTTTTTCAATGAATCCCCGCCCATTAATTTGGGTTAGAATGTCTCCCATGTCACGATTTTCATAATTGTGAGTTACGGCACAAATGACACCCCACCCCCACCTAATGAAAATGCAAGCCAATAAATCTCTAAGAGCAAAAATGATGTCTCAAGACTATTTACAAAAGAATCCCCGGACATCATTTAATAAGCCACATAATTGTGTGCTAATTGCGGCTGCATAAATAATCGCCTCTCCGCCCCAACCTCTCCATCCGCGGTTAATAGACAAAAATGGGTCTGATTCACGGCATTCCAACAGATCACGTTATGTAAAACGCGACTGAATAGGGGACTGCAAATGTGAAACTGTGCGAGTTTATGACGCTTTCAGGACATTTTTCGGGCCATTTTTGACATAAACGCAGTCAGTAACTCGGATCGACCCAACGTCGCCAGCTATAAACACAAAAAAGCGCCTCCCCACTCCGCAAGGAGTGAGAAGGCGCTCGTGCGCTGTTACGTATTAATAGCCGCGAGAGCTAATAGCTGCGCAGTGTCATTGTAGTGCAGTGCCTAAGTCAGCTTAAACGGCCTTAGATAGCCTTTGCACCGGTGAGGTCCAGGTCGACTGGCAGGTTGTCACCCGCACCGTCCTCGGCCAGCAGGCCACCCTGGTTGTTGCCGCCGGTCTGGGCACCCTGCTCCTGGCCGCCAGTCTGGAGGCCACCCTGGTTCTTACCACCGGTCTGCAGGCCCTGCTCCTGGCCGCCAGTCTGAAGGCCGTTCTGGTTCTTACCGCCAGTCTGGAGACCCTGCTCCTGGCCACCGTTCTGCAGACCCTGGTCGCCACCGACGTTTTGCAGGCTCTGGTCCTGGCCACCGGTCTGGAAACCGGACTGACGCTCACCAATCTGGCCCTTGTCGTTAACCTGGTCGCCGCCGACCTTGTCGCCCTTGTCCAGCTTGTCGCCGCCAATCTGGTCTCCGCCGTTCAGCTGATCGCCGCCAGCGTTCTGGAGACCCTGGTTGCCGCCAACGTTCTGCAGAGCGTTGTCCTGATCGCCACCGACGTTCTGCAGACCCAGGTTGCCGCCCTCAGTCAGAGAGTGGAAGTTCGGGAACAGTGAGTCGACCTGAACCAGTGGGCCCTCCGGGAAGTTCACGTTGAACTCAGGTACCGGCAGCGGAGCCGGTGCTGGCAAGGAGGAAATCAGTTCGCAGATATTGCACAGGTTATCCATGATGATCCTTTAGAAAAATGAAGTGTAGATAAATGGTGTGGCGCGATGCCCAGAGCTGAAGGTAAAGGGCTTCTCGCCTTCTCCTTTGCGGCCACTGCCGTGCTCACACGAAAACCGTACCGGTGATGAAAAACGGTCACAATATAGAAATTCGACCCACTTCAGCCAGGAAATTGGAAACAGAATAACGGCGAAATTTAACCTGCACTTATGCCCAAACGTCGCATGTCACGGGTCACATTGCTAGCCGTTTGGTCACCCCAAACCAGGCTCGCCTTTTCCAGCAGAAAAGCCTCGGCACCTAATGAACTGCTCCCCATTAGTTGGACTGAGAAATCAGTTACCGACTAGTGGGGAGTAGTTGTCATTGAGAGCACGAAGTTCGCTAAGTGAATATCAGCGCGAGCAATTGGTTGAACTATTTGAGCAAGGCATGGGTTATACAGCCGCTGCCAATGCCCTTGGTGTCTCCAAGTATGCCGCCCGTATGCTCTGTCGTCGGTTTAAGCTGCATGCAGGCTATGTCTTGTGGAGAAACCGACTAAGCAGCAGTACTCGTTCGAGATCAAGAAGGAAGTTGTCCAACGCCACCTTGCTGGCTAGACAGCGATGGATCTTGCACGTGAATTTGGCCTGTCATCACAGCAGCTGGTCCGCGGGTGGTCGTGGAAATGGCGCAAAGACGGCGATGACGCGTTGAAACCAAAGCCGAAGGGCAGACCCAAAGGATCGGTCACGCCGAAGCCGCTGTCGGAGGAAGACAAGCTGCGTCGCGAAAACGAACGGTTGCGGGCCGAAAATGCCTATCTAAAAAAAATGCGGGACTTGAGGAATCAGGGACGCGCCTGAAAGTCCAGGCGATTGTCATCCTCAAGTCTCACCACCGCTTGGAGTACCTCCTAGAGGCAGCAGGTATGCCACGGTCGACGTTCTTCTACCACCAACAACGACTCAGTAAGCCAGATAAGCACGCCGAGCTCAAGCAAGCGATTCGGGAAAGCTTCGAGCGTAACAAGCATCGCTACGGCTACCGACGAGTGCTACTTGACCTACGCAACCAGGGCTGGGTGGTCAACCACAAACTCGTCTACAAACTCATGCGCCAGATGGGGCTTCGAGCTAAGATTCGCCAGCGCAGACCGTATATTTCCTATGTTGGGACGATCAGCCGCATTGCTGACAATAAACTTGACCGCAAATTCACCCCAGATAAGCCAAATACCGTCTTTGTCAGCGACGTCACCGAGTTCAGGGTTGCAGGCCGCAAGGTCTACCTGTCACCGGTGATGGACTTGTTCGACCGTTCAATCGTTGCCCACACCGTGGCTACATCGCCGTCGACAGCGTTGACCACCGATTCTTTGTCCAAGGCGATCGCGGCGTGGGCACCTGAACCCGGGTGGATGATGCACACTGACCAAGGTTTCCAGTACCAGCATGCCTCCTGGCGTGACCTGATTGGCGACAACGGTGGTGTTCAGTCGATGTCGCGTAAAGCCAACTGTTACGACAACGCGGTCATGGAAAATTTCTTCGGGCACGTGAAAACCGAGATGTACCACGGAGAAGTCTTCGACACGGTCGCAGAGTTCAACCAAGTAATCGACGAATACATCCAGTGGTACAACACCGAACGCGTCCAACAACGACTCAAGGGCCTGACCCCGATGCAATATCGAAATCAGACCCTTGAAGCCCTAACCGCCTAGAGTTAAACCAGTCCAACTTTCGGGGACCAGTTCACCTCGGATCCCCGCGGGGCTTTTTCTGCCCCTCACCCTTTCACTTTTGCTTTAGGTAAGGGTAAGTTAACTCCCACTATGACCTCGAACCCAGTTACCCTGAACACTCCGACGAACACTTCCGCCTACCGCGCGGCCTTTTCTGACCACCTACTCTTGGCCGCCCCTTCTGAACCGCACCATCGAATCATCCGCGCCACTGTTTATGACGTCAGCGCCCCGGCAGAAAACCTGCAGAGGATCGTCATCCGCTCCCCCGAGCTAGTCGGCTTTCAGCTTTCCGGCCCGGACGAATTCTTTGGCCTCTTTATGCCGGCTAAGCCCGGCGAGAATCTCCATTTACCCCTCCACGGAGGTGGCGCCAATATCCGCGCAAGCGTTACAGCCATGCCGGAGACCCAACGCCCAAATTTACGTTGGTACACCGTACGCTCACTCGATCCCGAGTGCGGACAGATAACTTTCGACGTGGCGACACATGGCGTCAAAAATCCAAAGGATGAGCACGTCGGACCAGGGCTCGCCTGGGCTCTTGCAACTCGTGTTGGCGACCAGGTAGGCATCTGGACATGCCAGGGCCTCTGGCACCGCGCGCAAAGTTCACAAACACTTATCGCAGACCCATCTGCCGTACCTTCCGTTCGCGCCATTTTGGATTACGCGGATGCGTTTGCCCCGGAACAGTTGCGCGACATACACCTCGTAGTGGTCGCCGAGAACCATGGTGACCTCGAGCCATCCCTCGTCGCCGACTGGGAGAGCAAGCTGGGCAGCCTAGAAGTGCTGTTTAGCGCTACAACGGACTTCAGCACGGCAGTGATGTCCCACCTACAGCAACTGGACCGTGCCGAACACCCCGCAACACAGTCGAAGTACGTCTGGGTCGCGGGTGAAGGACAGCTCTGCAAGGAAGTACGGCGCCACGCAATTCACACCTGGGGCCTCAATAGCGAATCCGTGCAGTGGTGCCCCTATTGGTTCCTAGGCAGGGCACGGCCTTAATTGGCCACAATCCCTCGCGGCACAATAATCGGAGCCATACCGCGGGGATCTTCCCACACCTCGGCATTCAAGCCATATGCCTCGCGCAACACATCCACCGTCAGAGCCTCCTTTGGAGAACCCTCGGCGATCTTTTCCCCTTCCTTCATGACGATCATCTCGTCGCTAAAAGCTCCCGCCAGGCCAAGATCATGAAGTACGGTAATCACCGTCTTGCCCTCTTGAGCGAGCTCCCGCACGATACTTAGAATCTCTATCGCATGTGCCGGATCTAGGTAGGTAGTCGGTTCGTCCAACAGCACAATTGGCGTATCCTGCGCCAACACCATCGCCATCCAGACCCGCTGCCGCTGGCCGCCAGAAAGCTCCGCCACGTCGCGGGCAACAAGATGGTCAACCTTCGTCTTCTTCAGCGCCTCGCGCACTTTTTCTTTATCTTCTGACGCCGTCGCTCCCCCACCCCAGAGCGATCGACGATAAGGGTGCCGTCCGCGCTCCACAAGTTCTCCAACGGTCAATCCCGCCGGACACAGCGGGTGTTGTGGCAAAAGCGCAATTAGTTGGGCGGCTTCGCGCGACCGCAAACTATGCACGTCCTTTTTCTCTACAAGAACCCGTCCTTCGGCGGGAGCAAGCAGCCGAGAAAGCGTCTTGAGCAACGTCGACTTGCCACAACCATTGGGGCCTAAGAGCGTGGTGACCTTCCCGGGCTCTGCAGTGAAAGACACGTCCTTAACAATGCTTGGGCCGTCGTTGTAGCCCACGGTGACGTGATCAACTTGAACGTTCATTGAACCATTCCTTTCAGAGTTCCGCGACGGGCCGCCAACCACACAAGCAACACCAACGCGGGGCCACCGATGATGGCGGTAACCAAACCCACAGGGGATGTAAATGGCAGTGCGCCCGCCACGACGGCGCACGCAGCTAATAGAGCAGCGCCTGCAAAAGTAGAGCACAACGGATGGGGCGTGGGCGTTCCGGCCACCAGCTTGGCCAGCTGAGGAGCCAATAGTGCCACGAATCCAATTGGGCCGACAAAGGAAACCACCACCGCGACAATGCCCGTTGCGGCAATGAGCAAAATAGCGCGCACCCTCGTGACATTTACCCCAAGTGTGGACGCGGTGGCGTCATCATGAGAAAGAAGAGGGACATCGCGCGTAACACAGAGGCCTAAAACTACGAAGGGCAACAGGCCCAACACCATAGGCAACAAAGCTTCCATACGCACAAAGCCGGTAGACCCAGCGAGCCAAGTTTGGGCATCCGTGGCACGAGTTAAGTCAGCCCGGAGCAGGAGATACTGCACTAAAGACTGCGTGAGGAAAGACAGTGCCAGGCCGATGACCACTACGCGCTGCGACGTCCCGAAGCCACCGAGTAGAACGAGCAAACCAACGATCACTAGTGCGCCAAGCAAAGCGAGTGCAGCACGCCACCAGAACGTCGGCGCCCCCTCACTCCATGCAGGGCGGGTAACTACGGTGCCCGCCACAACCAAAACCGCCGCGCCGCCGGATACACCGAGAATGTCCGGGCTGGCCAGCGGATTGCGGGCCATGGTCTGAGTCCACGCACCTGCCAGCCCTAGAGCCGCGCCGACCAGAACGGTAGCGATTGCTACAGGCAGGCGGAGATCCCACACCACGTTGATTGCTTGCTGTGTGCCCCCACCGGTGAGAACCTCGATGACTTCCATCGGGCTGAGCTTCACCGCTCCTTGCCCCAGGATTAAGCAGTAACAAAGAGCCGCTATGAGGGCGAACCCTGCCGAAGCCGCCAGGACGCGTCTGCTTCGTGAACGCTTAATACTACGGATAGACGTCATATCGCTCATATCGTCAGCTCCGAGTCATTCGAGGTCGGTGAACTCTTCTTACGTCGCACCGCCAGAATCATCACTGGGGCACCGACAATAGCTAAGACAATGGACATTTCCAGCTCGTTAGGCTGCAGGACGAAGCGGCCCACAATATCGGCTAGCAACACAGCCGCGCCACCAACAATGCCGGTCGGCAGCAAGAGGCGAGTCAGGGACGGGCCGGTAAACGGGCGTAATAGGTGTGGCACGGCGAAGCCCACGAATGTCACAAGCCCCACAGTGGCTGTCGCCGAGCCGGCGAGGATGATCACCGCTGCGGCAGCCAACAAGCGGGTTCTCGTGGGCGAGCTGCCAAGGGAACGGGCGGAGTCCTCTCCCATCGCAAGTAGATCCAGCGGGCGTGCTGCAAGCGCACCGCATAGAGCACCTAGTGCTAGACCTAAAGCAGCTAAGGCCACGTCTTCCATACCCCGCCCAGCCGTAGAGCCAACGGTCCAGCGGCGGAGCCCTTCCAGGGTGTCGGAAGAATAGAGGCTCAGCATATTCGTGGCCGCTTGCAGGGCGAAGGTAACTCCCACGCCCACGAGTACCAGAGTTAGCGGGTTACGCGATACGCGGGAAATCAACAGCACGATTAAGGCAGCGACGGCCGCCCCGACGAGCCCTACAAGTGTCCGCTCCCCGACCGTCGTTGCCCAGCCCAAGGTCAGTGCCGCAGCGACTGCGAAACTTGCTCCAGCGTTCACGCCGATAATGCCGGGATCTGCCAGGGGGTTGCGGGTCCAGCTCTGAGCAATGGCACCCGCCATAGCCAGGGCTGCGCCTGTGATCACAGCCAAGAGGGTGCGCGGAACGCGCAAGTCCCAAATGATGCCGGACTGTTCAGCATTGATGCCGGATTGCGTAGATGGGTGCGGACCATGCATGAGGATGCTGGTCACTTCGCCAATGGAAAGATCTTTGGAACCCAAGTACAGGGAGGCAAGCAGCAGCAAAGCCAAGCCAACGAGTGCGGCCGAAGTAAGCAAACGCCGGGAAAACACCAAAGAATATCGAGTTCTTGAAACGGACACTTTCAATTAAATTGCGTCAGAGAACTTGTCGACTGCCCAGGGGATGGTCAATGGGTTCGGCATACTCATTGCATTGCCCACGTTTTCGTCCATCCAGCGGACCTTGCCTTCGCGAACAACGTCCAGCTTGCTGAATGTTGGATCCTTCTTCAAGGTATCGGCGGCACCCTGGTAATCAAGGATGAAGAGGTAATCGACGTTGTTGAGGTCGCTGTAGTTCTCAGGTGCGATGTCGCGGTAGAACTCGCCCCCGTTACCTTCGAGCTCCTTCGGGATCTCGAAGCCCAGACTCTTGATAAACTGCCCGCGACCGTCACCGGAGGTGTACAGGCCGATCTTTCCCTGATAAGGCATGACGATAGCCGCACGCTTGCCTTTGAGCTCAGGGTGCTGCTGTTGGAAATCATCGAAGGCCTTCTGCGTTTCTTCGACGAGTTTGTCGCCTTCTTCTTGCTTGTCTACAGCGCCGGCGATCTGGTTGACCTGATCCCGCCAGGGGATCTGCCAGTCCGTGGCACCGTCTGGCTTAACGGTGGTTGGGGCGATGTCATTAAGCGCCTTCTTCGCCTGCGCGTCTACGGCAGAGTTCACCGCAATGATCTTGTCCGGATTAGCGGCGGAGATCTTCTCCAGGATTTCAGCAGTGAATCCGTTGGCAGTACCGTAAACCACTTCAGGCTTGTTGTCGCCGAGCTTTTCGGTAGCCCATGGGCCGACGCCAGACGCATCAACATCTCCCTCAGCACCCCAGGGCGCTACGAGGACTGGTTGGATGCCTAGAGCGAGCAAGGTATCGCTGTCTCCCAGGCCAACTGCGGCGATGCGCTCATCCCCGGTGCCCTCATTTTTTGACGCCGCCGCGTCGTCGCCTCGGGAGCAACCAGACAGAACAAGAGTGGATGCTGCCAAGACAGCGGCGGTCTTCAGCGCCGCTCGACGGGTCAGCGAATTGTTTCGAAACATGTGAAAGCCTAACGTGTAAGGAACTCTTTGAGACGCTGTAAAGTACCCGTAGCCCCAAGAGACTGATGGCCTCTTTCGGCTACGGCCAACACAGTAATCGGGTCTATATTACACAGGTAAGGCTAACCACACAACAGGCTGCCCTAAGTTAGTCCGCTTCCCGCTCGGCCGCTACCGACTCCATCGCCGCCCTGGCCACCCTAGCCACCCTGGCTCTCAGTGCCGAGATGCTCGCGCTATTGCAACTCGTGGCACCAACTGTCGGAAAAGTTGCACTTCGAAGGTCGAAATGTCGCTAGAACGGGAATCTGTCAGCACAGGCGCGCCTCCGAATTTTGCGACAATTCCCTGACCTGCAGTTTTGCGGAGCTGCAAATCAGCGTCTTTAACGCACTCCCGTTCTAGCGACATTCACCCCTGCTAGCGCCCCAAAAACGGCGCCGTCGGCCACGCATTCCCGGTCTAGCGACATCTGCACATCCTCACGCCGCCAAATAGGGCGCCGGCGCCTCCCGTGACGCAATCCCCCCAGCACTGCGCTCGCACAATCTCACATTCCGCTGGCGCTGCAGCCAAGCGGAAAGCGTGGGCGTCAATAAGAAAAAAATAGGCCCCCTACCGCAACAATGTGAACTGCTCCCCATTAGTTGGACTGAGAAATCAGTTACCGACTAGTGGGGAGTAGTTGTCATTGAGAGCACGAAGTTCGCTAAGTGCCGAGGCTTAACTTTTTGCGCTTTTAAGTACTGCGCTCAACTACTGGTCAGCGACCAACAACTCCGCAATCTGGATGGTATTCAGAGCAGCGCCCTTACGCAGATTGTCGCCAGAGACAACCAGCACCAGGCCACGCCCCTCCGGAACCGACTGATCGACACGGATACGACCCACCAGGGACTCATCCACACCAGCGGCGGCAAGCGGATTCGGAACGTCGACGACCTTCACGCCCGGCGCGGACTCCAGCAGTTCGGTTGCCTTCTCTACGGACAGAGCATTCTCAAACTCAGCGTGAATCACCAGCGTGTGGCCAGTGAACACCGGAACGCGCACACAAGTACCAGCAACAGCCAGCTCGGGGATAGACAGAATCTTGCGGGACTCATTGCGGAGCTTCTGCTCCTCATCAGTCTCCAGCGAACCATCATCAACAAAGTTTCCAGCCACCGGCAGCGCGTTGAAAGCAATCGGTGCGACATACGGACCAAAGTCCTCCGCAACCAGAGCCGAACCATCAGTGGTCAGCTTCTCCAGGTTGTCGATGTTCTCGCGCACCTGGCCAGCCAGAGTATTCACACCAGCAAGGCCCGAACCCGAGACCGCCTGATAGGAGGACACACGCAGACGCTGCAACCCGGCCTCGTCGTGAAGCGGCTTGAGAACCGGCATCGCGGCCATGGTGGTGCAATTCGGATTCGCGACAATGCCCTTCGGGATGTCCTGCAAAGCATCCGGGTTGACCTCGGAGACCACCAACGGGACCTCCGGATCCTTACGCCACGCCGACGAGTTATCAACAACAACAGCGCCAGCAGCCGCAAAACGCGGAGCCTGCTCCTTCGACAGCGTGCCGCCAGCGGAGAACACCGCGACATCAATGCCCTTCAGATCCTCATCAGAAGTAGCCGCGACATCCTCGACAACAATCTTCTCGCCGCGGAACTCCAACTCCTTGCCCGCACTACGAGCAGAAGCGAAGAAACGAACCTTATCGGCCGGGAAATTACGCTCCGCCAACAGGGTGCGCATCACACGGCCAACCTGACCAGTGGCACCAACAACAGCAATCGTGGTCATAAGAACTCCTTAACGTCCCGTACCAGCGTAAACAACAGCCTCGGTGTCGCCACCGAGATTGAAAGCGTCGTGCAGAGCCTTCACAGACTTATCGACATCCTGGTCATTAACCAGCACCGAGATACGAATCTCAGAAGTGGAAATCAGGTCGATATTCACACCCTCATCAGCGAGCGCCTCACAGAACGTCGCAGTCACACCCGGGTGGGACTTCATGCCAGCACCGACCAAGGAGACCTTGCCCACGTGATCGTCGTAAAGCACGTCCTTCCAGTCGTTGTCAGCCTGCAGCTTCTTCAGCAACGCCATCGCCTTCGGAGCATCCTCGCGCGGGCACGTGAAAGTAATGTCAGTGCGGTTATCCGCGACGGTGGAGACGTTCTGCAGCACCATATCGATGTTGATCTCCGCATCCGCAACAGCACGGAACATCTTCGCCGCCTGGCCCGGATCATCCGGAATGCCCAGCACGGTCACCTTCGCCTCGGAGCGGTCATGCGCCACACCGGTCAACACTGCTTCTTCCATAGGAATATCCTCCATCGATCCATCAACAAGGGTGCCAAGTTCATTGCTATACGACGAACGCACACGCAACGGGACATTAAACGCACGGGCGTATTCGACACTTCGCAGCTGCAAAATCTTCGCGCCAACCGCGGCCATCTCCAGCATCTCCTCGAAGGAAATGGTGTCCAAACGCTGGGCATCCGGCACAATGCGCGGATCCGCCGTGTACACGCCATCCACGTCGGAGTAAATCTCGCAGACGTCTGCCTCCAGAGCTGCCGCGAGAGCGACCGCAGTGGTATCCGAGCCACCACGACCCAGCGTAGTGACGTCCTTGGTCTCGCGGTTCACACCCTGGAAACCGGCCACTAGGCAGATATGGCCCTCATCGAGAGCCTCACGGACACGGCCCGGAGTGACCTCGACAATGCGGGCGTTACCGTGGCGCTCCGTGGTAATTACGCCGGCCTGCGAACCGGTAAAAGAACGGGCCGAGGCGCCGAGGCTTGCGATAGCCATAGCGACCAGCGCATTGGAAATACGCTCACCGGCGGTCAGGAGCATGTCCATCTCGCGTCCCGGTGGGACCGGGTTGACCTGCTCAGCGAGGTCCAGAAGCTCATCGGTGGTGTCGCCCATTGCCGAGCAGACAACCACGACGTCATTGCCCTGCTTTTTGGTTTCCACAATTCGTTCTGCAACACGACGAATGCGTTCGGCGCTCTCCAGGGATGAACCACCGTACTTCTGCACAACCAGTGCCATGGTCGGCAACCTCCAAAAACTAGGCAACTATATGCACGTGACTATTATTGACTCAATTTACTTGAGTCGCATTCGTAATTACATAGTGGGTTACCAAAACGTAGCTTGCGGAGGTTGTGCGGAGGGTTTGGATCGGGTTGCGTGGGGGTTTGCGGGGTGTTTGGGCGTGGGTTGGGTGCGGATCGGACGCTGCTGCGGGCTGCAAATGTGAAACTGACTAAGTTTATGACAAAAATATGCCCTGAAACTTGTCAAAACTGTCATAAACCTAGTCAGTAACTCTCGGTACTGTGCCAGGAACTCCGGGCTCAGTCAGCTCCACTCCGAGCTCAGTCAGCTTCTTGGCCGAACCAGCTAATTCCCGAGGCGCTGCGGGCACCAAGCACTGCCCCGCCCAACCCCTGCGAAGTGGACATGACAAGTGTTGCGTGCCTAGCATCTCCTACGTGAACAATGACCTTCTCGCAGCGATACTGGCACTGCTGTCCGCACTCAGCATCGCGTGGGGAACCGTCATCCGCCACAACCTCTCCGGAACACTGGAAGAGGGCACCAGCACACTTCGCGGAGTGGCGAAGACCCTGAAGCTGCCGCGCTGGTGGCTGGGCTCGGGCCTGGCGATTGCCGGGTATGTATTTCAGGTCGCGGCGTTGGCATTTGGCACGTTGCTCCTGGTGCAGCCGTTGCTGGTCATGAAGCTGATGCTCACGCTCCCGCTGGCGGCGAAGGTCAACGGTCGGCGGATTTCGCGGTCAGAGATGATCTGGTCCGTGGCGCTTACTTTTGCGGTGGCGACGCTGGTGTTGCTCGGCAAGCCGACTGCCGGCTCCACCGATATCCCCACCTACCTGTGGGGATGGGCTCTTGCCGTCGGTGGCGTGGTCACCTGCGGGCTTTACGCCGCTGCAGTTCAGTGGCCCAACACCGGCACCGGCGCCGGTGGCGGCTCAGACACCAAACAGCGCGGAGTGCTGCGCCAGAACCCGAAGGCCCTACTGCTCGGCACTGCAACCGGCTGGCTGTACGGCTTCGTCGCGCTGCTGTCTAAGTCGGTGGTCGATACCTATGTCAACGACGGACTTGTCCAGCTCCTGCTCTCCTGGGAACTCTGGCTGCTGGTGGCACTGGCGGTTATTGGCGTCGGCCTGCAGCAGGCGGCTTTTAACGCGGGACCGTTGCAAGCTTCGCTGCCAGCTATGACCGTCGTGGAGCCGATCGTTGCCTTCAGCTTGGGATACATCGTTCTTGGTGAGCGCTTCCAGGCAGTTGGTGTGCAGTGGGTGGCGCTGTTTATCGCACTGGTGACCATGATTTCTGCCACTATTGCCCTGGCGGCTCGGCCGGCAGAGGCGACCTCCACAAGCGCCCCAAGCATCGCAAACACCGCAGACACCGACGCCCCAAGCACCGAAATCACCACCACAGACTCCACCGATGCCGCCGCGCGGTAAGTAGAGTTCAACTCTCCCGGGTTGCATGACCTAAATTGGTATGTGCACTTATTAAGTCGTTAGCGATTTGTCGGCCTGGCTATCCCCTGCCCGGGAATTATCCCTGGTGAGAAAGACCCGTGGCCGCTATGCACAAGGTCACCAAAGGTAGGACTCGATGGGGCGTCATTCCCATTCCAAGCGGGCAACTTCCAAGCGGGCATCCAAACCGACATCTAAGCGGAAGTCCGAACGCGCAAACAGCACCAGCGCCGCAACCAAAACCGCCGCAACCAACACCAAAGCAAAGCCCCAAAAGGGCAAGAAGCTCAACTCGAACACCATCATCGCCCTGCTGTTGATCATTGGCGGTTTGGGCGTGCTGCTGTACCCGGTTGTCGCAACGCAGTGGAACAACTTCCTGCAGGCCCGCGCCGCAGATGAGTACTCCAAGCTGGAGAAATCCGCTCCTCCCGAGGTCTTGGACACCGCCTGGAACGAGGCCCACGAGTACAACGCCAGCCTCGGCGAGGTCAATCCCGGCGACGCCTGGACCACCTCCGATGACGAGTCCTCCCCCGAGTACCAGCGCTACCGCCACTACCTCGACGTGCTTGGCGAGACCGACGCGCTCGGTCGCATCGTCATCCCGTCCATCAACTCTGACCTGCCCATTTTCCACGGCACGTCGGAAAAGTCGCTTTCGCGCGGTGTCGGTCACCTCTACGGCACCGACTTCCCGGTCGGCGGCGTGGGCGAGGGCGAAGGTCGTCACGCGTCGCTGTCCGCGCATACGGGTCTGCAGAATGCGACGCTGTGGGACAACCTCGACAAGGTCAAGAAGGGCGACGCGTTCTACATCGCAGTCGCGGGTCACAAGTTGAAGTATGAGGTCCACGACGTAGCCGTCGTAAAGCCGGATGAAACCGATGCTTTACGACGCGTCCCCGGAGAAGACCTAATCACCCTGATTACGTGCACGCCTTACGGCATTAACACGCACCGCCTGCTGGTGACGGGGCACCAGGTGCCGATGGATCCTGACGAGGAATCCGTGTTCGACGGCAGCGGTTCGCAGTGGCAGTGGTGGATGTGGGCCATCCTGGCAGCAGCGGCGGTGATTATTGCGCTGCTGATTTGGTGGCTGCGGAAGCTCTCGCGCGACGGCAAGAGCGAACCGGAGGCCGAGCGCGAGAGCGACGAGGCGGAGGATTAGGCCCCCTTACGAGGTGGCCATCACCTTCGTCTCCCCGATTGCGTCCTTGATGTCGTTGATTCCCTTTTCAAAGATGCGCTGGAGGCCCAGTGCCAGGATCAGCGACGGGATGATGAACAGCGCCAACATGAACATCAGCTTCCAGTAGTCGGCCTCGTAGATACCGGCGATGGAGCTGCGGAACATGTCAATCGCGTAGGTACCCGGCAGCCACGGGCTAATGTTCTGGACCCACTGCGGCACCAGAGGCAGCGGATACGCGCCACCTGCAGCCGAGACCTGCATCACCAGCAACAGCACGCAGATGGCCTTGCCGGCATTGTCGAAGGTGAAGACGAACGAGAAGACGATCATCATGAACACCAGCGAGATGATCCAGCCGGCCAGCAGCATCAGGAATCGGTGTGCGGGATCGATGCCCACGTACACCTGGAGTCCCAACACCATCAGCGTGGCCTGAACTAGGCCAACGGTGGCGAAGGTGGCGAACCGGCCGAAGTACTTCTCGGCGCGGGTGTAGTCATCGGTCTGGGCAGCGTTGATTTGCTGGTCGCTGGACTTCTCGGCCTCAGCGTCAGCATCATCGCCGACCTCAGCGGCTGCATCGCTCTGCGCATCATCGAGCGCCTCATCGCTCTGCGCCTCATCGACCGCAGCTTCGACCTCATCAGCACCGACCTCATCGCCGACCTTCTGACCGCCGCGGCTACGGACCGTGGTGCGGATCAGCACCGACGACAGCAGCGCACCGATCCACAGCGCGAGGGTCGCATAGAACGGCGCCATACCCGCACCGAAGCTCTGGACTGGGAAGACGGGGTCTTCCTCGACCTGCACCGGCGCGGCCAACTGCGCTGCCAGGGCACTTGGGTCATCACCGACGGCCTCAGCAATTCGCGAGAGGTCACCGGTGTCCTTCGCCTCTTCCAGCGCGTTGTGAATCTCGTCGAAGCGAGCGGCCAAATCATCAAAGCGGGTGCTCAGACCCATCGTGGCGGCGCTGGTCTTACGAAGCGTATCCACCGGCGAGCCGGAAATCGTACCGCGGATGCCGCGAATGTCCTCGCCAATGACCTCGATGTCGTTGCTCAGACGCGACACCGGCTCCGACAGTGCGTCGATCTGCGGGCGCAGGTTCTGCTCGTAGGAGTTCTTGGCATTTTCCACAGCCGCAATCGCAGCCGTGAAAGCGTCCTTCGCCTGGCTTATCGACGATCCCGTATCCCGGCCACGACGCAAATCCGCCGCCACGGCGGAGAAACTCTCCTGCAGCCCACGGGTGCGAGCAATCGAGGTGTTCAGATCGGAAATCGCGCGGTCATAGCCCGGCTTAGCGACACCCGGAACCACTGCCCCCACGGTGTCTTCCAGGCGGTCGCGCATCGCAGTCAGACCGTCGGCCTGCTGGCCGAATTTGGCCGCCATCGCATCGAAGGTATCCGCGGTCGCGCCGCTGGTGGCCTGGGTGCCGTCGACAAGCTCGTTGACGCGGTCGCGCACGCCTTCGTAGCTCGACTGCGTTGCGTCGAGCGCCGTGCTAACCGAGTCGCGAACATTGCCGACCCCGGCTTCCAGATCGCCTGCGACGTTGCCGTCACCCGAACCATTGCGCAGAATGTCCATCCGCGCACCAGCGTTTTCCAAAATGGAATCCGCGGTCTCCACCAGCGGCACGGTGGTCTCCACCAGCGTGGACAGCGAACGAGCAGTCTGCGCACCGGAGCGCAGCCGCGCGGCGGTGTCATCAACGCGGTTTTGCACGCGCGTCAGTGCCTGCTTGGAGTCGGAGGTGTTTAGATACTCATCCAGCGAGGTGATCACGCCCAGCCCAACACTGGCGACGACCTGCGTGAAGTTCTTGTCAATCTCCTGAATAACGCCACTCGCGCCCTTACTCGTAATGATTGACGAAAGCGCGTTCTTCTTCTCATTCGTATAGAGCGTCAGCTTAGGCGCCTTGGTGCCCCGGACGTAGAAGGTCATCAGTTCAGTACTGAAGTTCTCCGGAAGCACGATTGCCGCGTAGTAGTCACCGGACTTAGTGCCGTCGATGGCGTCCTCAGAATCCGTAATCTGCCAGTCAATTTCGTGGTTACGGCTCAGCTTCGACAGCACCTCATTGCCCAAGTTGACGTCAATCGCACCGATATCCGTGCGATGACCACGGTCATTACTGGCGACCGCAATCTTCAGCTTTTCGGTGTTCTCAAACGGCTCCCAGCTGGCCAGCACATTAAAGCAGGTGAACAGCAGCGGAATCAGCACCAGACCGAAAACCATGATGCCGGTCATCGTGTTCTGGCGGATCACCCGAAAGTCGTTCCGCACAATTTCAAGAACGTTTCTCATTAGGCTTCACCTTCTGGGGAAGTCTTCACGCTTGCCGACGACACCTTCGTCTGTGGCTCAAACGTATCGCCAGCATTTTCCAACGAGTACGCATGCGGATGGGAAGTCTGGTGCTCCATGTAGGCGCGCAGCTCCTCCTCCGACATCTCGCTGAGCTCCTGGGCGTGAATCACAGACTGCTTGACGTACTCGCGCACCGCGATGTAGGCGAGGCAGAGCAGCACAAACAGGCAAGCCAGACCGAAGAACAGGGCCTTCTGATCCGGGTAGTTACGGGCCAAAATACCCAGCACCACCAGGGCGGCCAACGAGACACCAATGGCAATGCGCATGAACAGCGCGTAGCTGCCACGCAGATTCTCCATCCGCTCGTCGACTCGCGACTGGTACTCCTCGCGGTTACGCAGCGCAAAGACGAGGTCACTGAGCTTGTATCCGCTACCGACCAGGTGGACTTCTTCGTTGTTGACCAGTCCGCCCTCTTCAAGCTGGTGGTTGACCAAGACATTGACCGAGGACAGGCTGCGGCGCAGCCAGTAACCGACCACGTAGGCGACCACTGCCATGGCCATCAAGGTGAGCATGTTCTTCAGGTAGTAATTCGAGTAGAAACCACCAATGGTCTCGCGGAGAGCATCAATGCCGTAGGTCAACGGCAAGAACGGATTCAGCGCCTGGAAGAAGTCCGGGGTCATCTCAATTGGATAGAGACCGGCGGCGCCAGGAATCTGAATAAACGCGAGCACTACGGCAATACCACGTCCCACGTGGCCAAACGCCGCCACCAAACTGTAAATAATGGCGAGATAACACAACTCCACCACGACACAGGTGAGGACGAACGCAACCGCGCTGACATGCTGCACACCAATGACGATGTCACCGATAGAGACAATCAGCGCCTGGAAAGTAGCGATGATGCCCAGCAGCAATGTGCGGCCCATGTACGCCTGGCCCACCGTGATTTCCTTGAAACCTTCCGCGTCGACTTCCACGCGGAAAATCACAATCAGAATGAACGCACCAATCCACAACGACAGGTTGGTAAACAGCGCCGCCATACCCGAGCCGTAGTGATCCACCGGGAACACGGCCTCAGTCTGGATCTCGGCCGGATCGCTCAGGAACTGCGAAATTCCCTCGGGGTCGAGGTCATTGACCATGTTCATGGCTTCGCGCTCTTCGGTGGTACCCAGGGTAAGAACATCGAGACGCGCGGTTTCCAGGCCATCGCGTACGCCATCAAGGTCAGCCTTGAAGCTCTCGAGGACCTGAGTCGCAGCGGAAAGCTGCCCACTCGTAGCGTCGAGAAGCGCGGACGTTTCCCGGACGGTGTCCTTTTGCGCGCCAAGCGCCGCCGCGTACGAACCCACGCGCGCGTTGAGCTGATTAAGGGCCCTGCTCAACTGCGGGAGTGCGTCCTTGGACGCCTGGCGGATCTGATCCGAGGCGGCCTTGCCGTCCTTAGTGGCCTGCGCCAATGCCTCGCTGGTGGCGTTGAGGGAGTCGAGAGTTCCCTGCGCCGAGCCAGAGACATTCTTCAGGCCCTCCACCAGCTCTTTATTGGTGGCGTTGCTCTCGTCGAGCGCATCGATTGTGCGCTGGATTGCCTGTTTATCCGGGCCGTTGAGCGGGCTGGCATCCAACAGGGAATTCAGGCCGCCAATGACCTGATCCGCCTGCTTGACGATGTCCTCCGCCGCAGCCGTCGCGGAATCCGAACGGGAAATTGCGCCCTGCAGATTGCCAGTCATCGCGCCGATCGCGGCGTTGGCGTTACCGGTGCCCTCTACCAGGGCGGTACTGCCCTGCAGGTAGGCGTCGTTGAGATCCGCGGAGAAATTCAGGACCTCGTTGTTGAGCTCACCAGTAATCGCCTGCACCTGCGTCAACGCATCCTGGGCATCGTCGAGGGCCGTATCTACGCTGCCAAGAGTCTTCTTAATCTGCGCAATCGTCGGCTGCAGATCGCCAATCTGCTCCTGGATAGCGTCGACTTCATCGCGGCTATTGGCAACCGCATCAGCGACATCCTGGAAAGCGTCGGCGGAATTGAGACGAGCCGCATCGAACCGCCCCTGCAGCAGGCCGCCAGCTTCCTTAACCTCCTCGGTGACCGCCTTCGCAATCTCCTTATTAAAGGAAGCGGAGATCTGGCCATCAATGCCGGACGCGCCCTGCGCCGTGATGTGCGGCGAGATCGCGTTGATTTTCTGGTTAGCGCGGTATTTCAGCTTTGCTGGATGCCCCTGCCCTTGGATCAGATCGACCATTTCCTGCGAGAAATTCGGCGGAATGGTGATTTCGGCATAGACCTTGCCGCGCTTTAGATCTCGGTCTGCCTTCTCGGCATCGGGGAACTGCCAGCCCAGTTCATGATTTTCTTTTAGTTGTTTGACCACCTGGTTACCGATATTGAGACTTCCGGTAACCGAGGAACTCGCGCCCTTGTCCTCATTCACAATTGCCACGCCGATGTTCTCGGTGTGCTCATACGGATCCCAGAAGCCCGGGATGTTGAACCAGGAATACAAGGCAGGGGTAATCATCACGCCGATGATAATCACCCACACTCTTGGGCTATTGCGGAGACGGCGCAAGTCTCGCTTCAGAATAGACCAGCTAGTTTGCACCTTAAGGACGCTATCATCTTTACCCCGCTAAATACATTGGTCCTAGCTTTAGAACTATCGATGGGCGGGGCCGTCGGCAACGCCTTTCACTGCACGGAGCCCCACCGCACAGCCCCTAACGACGCAGAACTCTTACGGCACAGAAACCCGCGCATATTTCCCCCACTAAAACCCCCGAATGATGAAATTCATATAACCAACGGGGTAAGGTACATCACATGCAACGCGGACTACTGCTTCTATGCCGCGGCGGGGCTTGGGTTTAAGGCCGGCTCCCCGTCGCGGGGTTAGTTGTGCCGGCCTACAAGAAAAGTCCGAATTAGAAAGGCCCACAACATGTCTCCTTCCGACGCTTTTATTTCCGCTCCTTCTGTAATCTCCACTCCTGCTGGCGAGATTCCGGAAGGACAGCCTGCTTGGAATAAGCAGCGCAACTCCCAGATGGCAACCAACCGCTACCTGCCTTACGACCAGGAAGTTCAGGACTTCCAGCTGAAGGACCGCACCTGGCCGGACAAGCGCATTACTAAGGCACCGGTTTGGTGTGCCGTCGACCTGCGCGACGGCAACCAGGCACTGATTGATCCGATGAGCCCGGAGCGCAAGCGCCGCATGTTCGAGCTGCTGGTCCAGATGGGATACAAGGAAATTGAGGTCGGATTCCCGTCCGCTTCCCAGACTGACTACAACTTCGTGCGCGAGATCATTGAGAAGAACATGATCCCGGACGATGTCACCATCCAGGTTCTGGTTCAGGCTCGCGAGCACCTGATCCGCCGCACCTTCGAGGCATGTGCCGGCGCAAAGAACGTCATCGTTCACTTCTACAACTCCACCTCGATCCTGCAGCGCGATGTTGTGTTCCGTAAGGACAAGGACGCAATCAAGAAGATTGCCACCGACGCCGCGGAGCTGATTAAGACCATCGCGAAGGACTACCCGGACACCAACTGGCGCTGGGAGTACTCGCCGGAGTCCTACACCGGCACCGAGGTTGAGTACGCCAAGGAAGTTGTCGACGCCGTGGTTGATGTCATCGACCCGACTCCGGACAACCCAATCATCATCAACCTGCCGTCGACCGTGGAGATGATCACTCCGAACGTCTACGCAGACTCCATCGAGTGGATGCACCGCAACCTCAACCGCCGCGACTCCATCATTCTGTCGCTGCACCCGCACAACGACCGCGGCACCGGCATCGCCACCGCTGAGCTCGGCTACATGGCCGGCGCTGACCGCATCGAGGGCTGCCTCTTCGGCAACGGCGAGCGCACCGGTAACGTCTGCCTGGTCACCCTGGGCCTGAACATGCTGACCCAGGGAGTCGACCCGCAAATCGACTTTTCCGACATCGATATGATCCGCCGCACCGTCGAGTACTGCAACCAGCTGCGCGTTCCGGAGCGCCACCCGTACGGCGGCGACCTGGTCTTCACCGCTTTCTCCGGTTCCCACCAGGACGCCGTGAACAAGGGCCTCGACGCAATGGCAGACAAGGTCCGCCCGGGCGCTGCCGTCAAGGAGCTTTCCGACGAGGACCTGCGCGCGGTGACCTGGGAAGTTCCTTACCTGCCCATCGACCCGAAGGACGTCGGTCGTTCTTACGAGGCCGTTATTCGCGTGAACTCCCAGTCCGGCAAGGGCGGCGTGGCCTACATCATGAAGACGGACCACGGCATGAACCTGCCGCGCTCCATGCAGGTCGAGTTCTCCTCCGTCGTGCAGGCAGTCACCGACGCCGAGGGCGGCGAGGTCAACTCCAAGGCGATTTGGGACATCTTCGCAGGTGAGTACCTGGACCGCGAGGCTCCACTCGAGCAGATTGCCCTGACTGTCGATGCCCCTCAGAACGAGTCGGACGCCACCAAGATCAAGGCTCACATCGTCTACGAGGGCAAGGAGCAGACCGTCGAGGGTGTCGGCAACGGCCCGCTGGCCGCTTACGCCAACGCCCTGGAGAAGCTCGGCATCAACGTCGAGGTTCAGGAGTACGTCCAGCACGCTCGCACCGCAGGTGACGACGCCGAGGCTGCGGCCTACGTCCTCGCAGATGTCAACGGCACCAAGGTCTGGGGCTCCGGCATCGCTGGTTCCATCACCTACGCGTCGCTGAAGGCAGTCACCAGCGCGGTCAACCGCGCACTGGCTTAAACTCCACATAGTTACTGACTAGGTTTATGACACTTTCGTGGCAAAATTTGTGCTCAAAGTGTCATAAACCTAGTCACTTTCTTTTTGAGGCAAACTATCCAGCGGCCCCTCGGCCCCGCTACCCAATTACCCAACTACCCAATCAACGGGCCGGCATTGCGCACATCCGCACGGAAAGTCACCCCACCTGCGGCTACCACGCGTTCGCGCTCGATCAGGATTGAACGGAGCGTCGATAAGCGAACTGCGTGCAATTCCACCTCTTTCCACACCACCCTCGCGACATCCAGCCCCGTTGCGCGCAGCGAACGCTCGCGGTAGGTCTCCCGCGTGAGCAGCTCGGACTGAGCCGCAGGCGTCGGCGCGACCTCGCTTGCCGAATACTTGATGTGGCCATCGAACTCCACGACAAGCAGCAGGTCAGGGATATAAAAATCCACGCGGGCGAGAAAGTGCGGCGGATCGTGGCTGGTGCCGCGAGTCCAGATTTCGGCTTGCTCGTGGAACTTCAGTCCGAGCTCGAGAAGCGCGGCTTTAGTCAGCGCCTCACCGGGCGTTTCGCAACGACCATGACAGACCGCGAGCGCACGGTGAAACAGCTCTTGGCCCCGCACGCTGGGATAATGCACCGGGAGCTCCTCCAGCTGATCGCGCGTGGCGCCATGCCGCAGCGCACCTTCGACAGCCAACACCGCCGCCCGCCACGACACGGACTCCGGCCCCTTCTGCCTGAACCGGACGCGACACTCATCGAAGGCCGCACGCGCGAGCACCGCGACCCGCCGGTCCGCGAGCCCCTGCGTGTGATCCAGATGGATCTCCGAGCGCAAGCGCATGCAATAGTCGATGCCGTGGAACTCCTGACTCCCGCCCACGACCACAATCTTCGCATCGCGCACCAGCACCCACGAACCGTGCAAGGCCAGCGCTGCAGCTCCCGAAATGACGCCTGACGACGTCTCGGAGACCACCGCCAAAGCAGTAATAGCCAGGCGTTTCTCGCGGTGGAGCCCCTCCCAGGCGTGCGCGACTACATAGTGACCTCGGCAAAGCCGCTCCAGATAACCGGCCCGCGCCTGCCTTGCGACCTCGCGGTATCCATTCCCCGGCTGGTCATCCGGCCTAATGATTCCGAACTGGTCCGCCACCAGTTGCTTTCGTTTCTTGTTACTCACTTCTCCCCCGCCCCGTGGTTGTTGTCCTGTGGCTGTTGCCCCGTGGTAGTTATTTCGTCCTTATTTTTGTGGCGCTGTTTTGTGGCTCTATTTCGTGGCCTTGGCTTGTGGCACTGTTTTGTGGCCCCTATCTAATAAGGCGCGGAAATTACCCTCGCGGTTCCATTCCTTTTCGGCTGAGCACCCAGTCGGGGGAAAACTTTTGGGGCTTGCGTGGTTTTTGTAGTTTGCGTGGTTTACGGGACCCGTATGACCGTGCCCCACGGTCCTACTGAGCTTGAGGCCGAGCTAGTGCCCAAATTACTGACTAGGTTTATGACACTTTCGTGGCAAATTTTGTGCTCAAAGTGTCATAAACCTAGTCACTTTCTCCGCGGGTGAGCGCACCCGCTAGTCTTGAGGCATGACTGAATCGGCGCGCGAGGAGCGCAAAGCGACTGGGACCTCTTCTCAGACGAAGAGGCGGCGGCGGAATCGTCGCCGTTCTCAACGCGCGTCGGCAGCGGGCGCGAAAACACCACCAACAGCACCGGCTTCCACCACAACGGACGCAGCCACGACCAACGCAGCTACGCCGGCCTCAACCACCACCGACGCGGCCACGACCAGCGCGGCTATTACCGGCGCAACCGCAACCGGCGCGAGTACCGCTGGCACACCCACACCGGCCACAGCCGAGACCGCCGCAACAAAGGCCGCTGACGAGCACAAACAGTTCTCGTCGGCGGAGGAAGCTCCTTACGCAATCGTGTCCATCCAGGCCACGGGCATCCACCCCAAGACGTCTCGGCTGGTCAGTCTGGGAGTATCCACCGCCGACAGCAGCGGCAACATCGTGGACACCTGGCATGTCGTCATCAATCCCACCGAAGATCCCGGCCCGACACACCTCCACGGCCTCGAGCCCGCGGACTTCGAGGGGGCTCCGAAGTTCGGGGTTATCCAGGCCAAGCTCGCGCACGCGCTCGATGGGCGCACGTTGGTTGCTCATAATGCGCCGCTGGTCTGGGGTTTTATAGTTGCCGAGGCAAAGAGGGCCCGTCGTCAAGCGAATCGTGAGCGGTCCGCGCGGAATAAGCGGGGGCGTCGTCGCACGCGCACTCGTGTCGCGCGGATTCCGGCGCCCGCACGGATTGCCGATACGTTGGAAACAGCGCGTCGCCAGGGAAAACGGCTTGACGACGCCCGCCTGCGCGCCGTCGCGCGCGCCTACGGCCTCGATGTGCCTTCGCCCGAGGCGTCGATTGCCGGCATCTCGGTGCCGGAGCGAGTGCGGACGTTGGATGACGTCACCACCACGCTTGCGCTGTTCCGCGCACAGGGCGGGCTCGATGCGGGCGCAACCGTGAACATGTACACGCCCGACCAGCTGCGCGAAGACATTGTGGGCCTGCAGCGCTCGGCAGTGCGTGTCGACGCGATGGAGGCGCCGCGCCCCGTGGAGAACCCCGGCCGCTATACGCCGGGGCGGAAGCTCGCGGAGGGCATGGAGTTCGTCGTGGCGCCAGAGGTGTCGCTGGACCCGGATGAGCTGATTGAGGCGGGAGTGCGGGCTGGGCTGGCCTACTCGGAGAAGGTCACGCGAGAGTCATCGGTGCTGGTGTGTAACCGACCTGCGGATGTGACACCGGATCAACTGACGGGCAAGGCCATGCATGCCCACCGGAAGGACATTCCGATCGTTTCCGATGAGGCATTCTTGCGACTGGTCGGAGAGATGGAGAAGTAGGGCTAGGGCTTTTGCCCAGCGCATTCGTTCTGCGAATCATTCACAGTAAAATACACAGTTATGAAAGAAGGCACTTCACATAACGACGTAAGTGACCACAGTCGCGACCGCGCAAGCTCCCCGAGCCTGCGCGCTCGGTTTGCGACTGCCGCCGCTCACGCCGCCACCTGGGCCTCCCGGAAGTCCGGTCGCGGCGCGGGTGGCATGATTGGTGGCCTGATTGCGCAGAAGATTGACCCGCGCATTCTGGCTTCCCTCGGCAAGGGACGCCCGGCCGCGATCATCACTGGCACCAACGGCAAGTCCACCACCACCCGTATGTTCGCGGCCGCCATGCGCGCCGCTGGCCACAACGTGGCCACCAACGAGGGCGGCGACAACATGGACGCGGGTATTATCTCCGCGCTGCTCGCCACTCCCGATGCGGACAGCCTGGTCCTGGAGGTCGATGAGCTGCACGTCCCGCACATCGCAGAGGACCTGAAACCGCAGGTCCTGGTGCTGCTGAACCTTTCCCGCGACCAGCTCGACCGCGTCGGCGAGATCAACAAGATTGAGGCCACACTCCGCGCTGCGGTGGACGCTAACCCGCAGGCGACGGTCATCGCCAACTGCGACGACCCACTCATCGCGTCGGCTGCGTGGGATGCCAAGAAGGTTATTTGGGTCTCCGCGGGCGGTGGCTGGACCAACGATGCCACCTCTTCCCCGCGCACCGGCGGCCCCATCATCCAGGACGGCCACAACTGGTACGCCGTGAAGCCACTCCCGGACGGCTCGGAGTTCAAGCGGCCAGAGCCGGACTACCGCATCACTGCGGAGGGAGTCATCACGCCTGCTGGCGACACCCTGCCAATGAACCTCACGCTGCCGGGCAACGCCAATCGCGGCAACGCCACCTTGGCGATTGCGGGCGCTGTCGATATGGGCGCGGACCTGGAGAAATCCCTCCGGGCCACCGAGACCGTCGACAACGTTGCGGGCCGCTACTCCACCATGGTTGTGAGAGATGACAAAGGCGCCGAGAAGCACGTGCGCATGCTGCTGGCCAAGAACCCAGCCGGCTGGCAAGAGGCGCTGTCCATGGTCGATCGCACTGCGGATGCAGTGGTCATCGCGGTCAACGGTCACGTCGCCGACGGCGAGGACCTGTCCTGGCTATGGGATGTCCGCTTCGAAGACTTCGACGGCATGGATGTGTTATCCGCGGGCGAACGCGGAACTGACCTCGCGGTGCGGTTGCTGTATGCGGGCATTGATGCGAGGTTGGTCGCAAATCCGCTGCAGGCGATCCGGTCGTGTGAGGCGCGGGGGTCGTCGTCAAGCGTCACCCGAGTTGAGGTGCTGGCGAACTACACCGCCTTCCGCGATCTGAAGCGCGACATCGAACGAGCACAGGAGGAAAAGTAAATGAGCGAGCTGTCTATCGGTCTGATCCTCCCGGACGTGCTGGGCACCTACGGCGATGATGGAAATGCGCTGGTGCTGCGACAACGCGCGCGGATGCGTGGGATTGACGCCGAGATTGTCCCGATCAAGCTGGGCGACGCCGTCCCCACCAACCTGGATATTTACACCGTCGGCGGCGGCGAGGACGTCGCGCAGACCATCGCGGTGGAGCACCTGATTAACGACGGCGGCATCAAAAAGGCAGCCGATGCCGGCAAGCAGATCCTCGCAATTTGCGCAGGCTTCCAGATCTTCGGCAATTCTTTCCGCGCGGGCGGACGCGACGTCGCAGGTCTCGGTCTTGTCGACTGCACCACCGATTCGCTGCCCACGCGCGCAATCGGCGAAATCTGCACGCTCGTCGATCCCACGAACGGTTTGCTTGACGACGTCGACGCCAGCCCGCTGACTGGCTTCGAAAACCACATGGGTCGCACGACCCTGGGAGCCGATGCGAAGCCGCTTGGTCGGGTTGTCCGTGGCGTGGGCAACTCCAGCCCTGAGGTAGAGCAGGCGGACTCCGGGATTGCTCCGGGAGTAGACGTTGCTGCACTTAACCCCGCCGGTGGCGTCGAGGGCGCGGTGCAGGGCTCGATTATCTGTACCTACCTGCACGGACCTGTGTTGGCCCGCAATCCGCAGCTGGCCGACCTGATGCTGGCCCGCGCGACCGACCAGGACCTGTCGAGCCTGGCTCCTCTGGACCTTGAGGTCGTGGATAAGCTGCGCGAAGAGCGCATCCTGTCCAAGCCGCGTCCGAAGAGCGAGCGCTAGTTTTTGTGGTTTCGCGCGACCGGCCGAGCTGACTGGTCAGCGGCCGGTTGGCGGGCCTAGACCTTCAGCCGGCCCGTCAGCGCGCGGGACAAGGTGAGTTCATCGACGAACTCCAAGTCACCGCCGAGCGGCATGCCGGAGGCCAACCGAGTGACCTCGAGATCCGGGAAGTCCCGGAGCAGCCGGGCCAAATAGGTCGCGGTTGCTTCGCCCTCGGTGTTGGGGTCAGTCGCGATGATGACCTCGTGGATTTCTGGGGGTTGGGTCTCGTCGACGTCGTCAAGCACGCCTGCGATACGTTGCAGCAGCGTGCGGATATTGAGCTCGTTCGGACCGATGCCGCCGAGCGGATCGAGCGCCCCGCCGAGCACGTGGTAGCGACCGTTGTACTCCCCCGTGCGCTCGATGGCCTGGATATCGCGCGCCTCTTCAACGACGCACACCAAACCGCGGTCGCGGCGTGTGTCCGAGCAGTACTGGCACACATCGGTTTCCGAAATATTGCCGCAGACCCGGCAGAATTGCACACCCTCGCGCACCCGACCAAGCGCGGATTGGAGCCGGCCGATGTCCTCCGGCTCCGCCTTCATCAAGTAGAAAGCGATACGCTGAGCTGACTTCGGGCCGATGCCCGGCAGGCGCGAGAACTCATCAATGAGATCTTGGAGTGGTCCCTCGAACAATGATAATTACCTACAAATACTGGTCTGAAAAGCTAATTTAGAAACCGAGGCCACCGAGACCGTCGAAGCCCTGGGACAGCGGGCCCATCTTCTGCTCTGCCAGCGACTGCACCTTAGCGGTAGCGTCCTGGAAAGCAGCGAGGACCAGGTCCTGCAGCCCGTCGACATCCTCCGGGTCTACGACCTTCGGATCAATGGCGATGTCCGTGACCTCGCCCGAGCCCTGCATAGTCACCTTGACCAGACCGCCACCGGCCTCACCGACGATGGTGGAGGCGACGATCTCCTGCTGTGCTGCCTGCAGCTGCGCCTGCATCTGCTGTGCCTGCTGCAGAATTGCGTTCATATCTGGCTGAGTCATAACTAACTTTCCTAACTATTATGCTTTTTACGTGCAGATTTATAGTTACGCGCACGCTTAAAGGCTCATCGCCCTTGCTTTACGACGCGCATCGCCGCCCCATTCTAACGGCTCTAGCGGTCTTCTAGCGGTTTGGCTCCCAGCTCCTTTTCCAGCATCTCCATGACCACGTCCTTTAGCGAGCGGTGATCGAGAGACCCGACCTCGTTCGCGGCCTCGAAATACTCGGAGGTGTCCTCTTCGTAGTTATTGTCCTGCGGGGTTTGGAGAACCGGATTGTAGTTGGTGTTGGCGTTGGAGTTGTAGTTGGACGGGTTGCGCGAACCGTAGCTCTCTGCGCCCTCTGCTCCCTCTGGTGGAGCGAACTCCTCCATCGGCTCTGGTGGCAGTGGGACGCCGCCGAAGCCCGAATCTTGATTGGCTTGGGCCTGAGCATTTGCTTGAGCGTTTGCTTGTGCCGCGCGCAGGAATGACTGCGGCTGGTTTGGCTGCTGCGGCTGTTGCTGGGCCGGGTTCGGGTTCGGTTGAGCTGGCTGGCTTGGCTGACGTGACTGATGTGGCTGAGCCGGCTGGTCGTGGCCTGCCTGCTGTCCCATCGCAGCACGCTTGGCGGCTTCGATTTTGGCACGGCGCTCAACAACGGATGCGTATGTCGATGACCGCTGCGGGCGCGGTGCTGGCTCTGACTGAGTCTGCTGTTCCTGCTGTACCTGCTGCTCAGATGTCTCTGGTTGCGCTGGTGCTGCGGGTGTCGGTGCAGGGGCGGTGTCGTTCGGCGAGGACGAACCTCTTGACGACGAATCATCCTCCCCGGAACCACCATTAGTAGCTGTTGAACGCGGTGCGCGCGGGCGCGTACCGACGACACAGTGCACCTGGCCGTTGAAGCCCGTCACCTGCTTCACTGCAGCGGACAGTGCCTGAGCGTAATCAGGCGTATTGAGCCTGGTAGCGAGCGCTCCTGTGCTGTGTCCAATGACGAGCGTGTCGTTTTCGACATCGAGCGGTACCGCCTGCTCGGCCAGCACGCGAATGGGGAACGCATGCTGTCCGTCGACAGCCGCAAGGATGTCCTGCCAGTGCTCGCGGATTTGCTCGATACCGGCGGGTGCAGGTTCGGGCTCCGGCTGTGCTGGTTGCTCCGGCTGTGGGGCCTGAGTTGGCTGTTCAGAGTGAGCTGTCGAGGCAGAGACAACTGGCTCTTCCTCGACAATCGACATCGAGCCGCCTTCCCCCTCACGCTCGCGGGTTTGCTGCTCACGCTCCTGCGCAAGCTGCGCCCGAGTCTGCTGCTCGCTGATGCGGGCATGCTCCGCCATCTTCCGACGGAACTCACGAATCTTCTCCGCCTGTGCTTCTTCCTCGGACATCGGCTGCTCAGCCGGTTCAGGCTGCTGCGGTTGTTCGGCCTGCTGAGACTGTTCAACTGATTCGGCCGGCGTAGCCTGCGTAGGCTGTTCAGCGGGCGCAGTAGGTGTTTCTGGTGCAGGCTGCGGCTCAGTTACCGACTCCTGCGACACCGGTGCCGCTGGTGCAGACTGCTGCTGAACAGGTTCCGGCTGGGACTGAGGCTGCGACGATGCCTGCGCGGGCGCCGCCTGCCCAGCACGACTGCCCTGGGCCTGCGCCCCCTTCTTACGCTGGGCATTCCGCTGGCGCCACGCCTCACGAGCCGACTGGCCAGACTGCATCGGCGAAGCATCGGCCTCAGCCGCACCCGACCCCGACCCCGCGGCGGAAGACGCCGGTGCCGCTGCGGGGGTTGCGGCCCCCGAGCCGTCGGCAAGCGCGGGCCTGCCGTGCTCCAACGCCTCTACGCGTTGCAGCAGCGACTCCACGGAGTCTTCGGTGGCGGGCAGGAGCATGCGCGCGCACAGGACCTCGAGAAGCAGGCGCGGCGAAGTCACGCCGCGGAAGTGACGCAGGCCGTCAGAGAGCACCTGCGTGAAGCGCGTCAGGGTAGCCGGGGGAATTGTCCCGGCCTGCTCCAGGACGCCGTCGATTTGGCTCTCCGGAATCTCTACAAGCCCCTGCTCCAGCGCGTTCGGCACTGCGGACAGCACCAGCAAATCACGCACTCGGCCAAGCAGATCCGAGGCAAACCGAGCCGGATCCTGGCCCGACATAATCACACGCCCGACCACGCTAAACATGGCCGCGCGATCGCCTGCCGCCAGCGCCTCAATCGCATCCGTGATGATTACGCTGTCAGTGACACCGAGAATGGCCGCAGAAGTCTCATAATCCACACCATCGGTGCCGGAACCAGCAATGAGCTGATCCATAACCGACAGCGAGTCACGCGGCGAACCGCCACCGGCCTGGATGACCAGCGGATACACGTCCGGCTCTACCCGCACACCCTCGGCCGTGACCACACGCTCAAGCAGCCCGCGCATATCCGGCGGAGTCAACAACCGGAACGGATAGTGGTGTGTACGCGAGCGAATCGTCGGCAGCACACGCTCCGGCTCCGTGGTCGCAAAAATGAAGATGAGATGCTCCGGCGGCTCCTCCACAATCTTCAACAGCGCATTGAAACCCGAGGCGGTAATCATATGCGCCTCGTCAATAATGAAGATGCGGTAGCGCGACTCCGCCGGCTGGAAGATAGCCTTTTCCCGCAGCTCACGCATATCTTCCACACCGTTGTGGGAAGCCGCGTCCAGCTCAATAACGTCCAAATTGCCCGGACCACCCGGCGCCAACGCACGACACGACGCACACTGGCCACACGGTGTCGCCGTCGGCCCCTCCGCACAGTTCAAACTGCGCGCCATAATGCGCGCCGACGAAGTCTTGCCACAGCCACGCGGCCCGGAGAACAAATACGCATGGTTAATGCGGTTGGGACGCCCCTGCGCATCACGAGATTCCAACGCCGCCGACAGCGGGTCAGTTACGTGCCGCTGCCCCACCACTTCGGCGAACGATGCCGGACGATACTTCCTATACAGAGCCACGTGCTCAGCCTACCTTCCACCCCGGACCGGCTAGTTCGAACCCTCCTGGGAAACAACCGACTCGCGGCACCAATCCCGCAGGTCAGCGTCCACTTCGGCCAACTTCTGCATCAACGCCTGCGGACCCTGCTGCTCATAAAACACCAGCTCCGCATCCGTAATTGGCACCAGCTGCGTCATCGTGGTCATGCGCCCCTGCGGCGACTCCACATCGCCCTCATGCAGGCTGATCTTGCCCGGCATCTCGGACACATTCGGCACCCCGTCGCTCCACACATACGGCACCGTGCACAGCACGTGCGCCACGGTAAAGGCCGCGCTTGACGACGACTCCCCTACCTCGGCCACCTGATCGGCCGCCAGCCGCACCGCATTCGGGATGACACGGCCCGGAATTGGCGACAGGAACTCCGGTTCTTCCTCCACCAGCGCTCCCGCGGCCGCGACCATGGTGGCCACGGGAAAATCAGCGTATGCGACGGAGAAGAGCTCCACGCGGATATCCGTCTTTGCTGCGCCGGTCAGGCCACAGTAGTTGCGGCCCAACTCCACGGTGGCGGCTGCCGTTTCCGGACGACGCTCGTTCGCTTGGCCGTCCGGCCCGTCGTAAAGTGAGAACTCAGCGACCCGAAGCGGAGCCGAATCGTGTTCCTGCCCGTGCCGACCACTGCCCGGCAGCTCCGTCACATACTCGCTGACCTGGGGTTCTCCGGGGAAAAGCCCGGAGATCCAAAACTTCGTCTCTTCGAAGTTCATATAGTCCTATCCCGACCTACCTGGCCTGCTTAACCTACGCAGTCGCCTTCTCAGCGGCGGCGAGCAGCACACAGGTAGCGACGCCATCCATAGCAACCTCGAGCTCCTCCATCGGAGGCAGCGACGGTGCCAGGCGGATATTGCGATTATTCGGATCCTGCTTCAGCGGGAAGGAAGAACCAGAACCGGTCAGCGCAATGCCGGCCTCCTTGGCCAGCTCCACCACGCGACGAGCAGTGCCATCGACCACGTCGAGGTTGATGAAGTAACCGCCGGTCGGCTTCGACCACTCTGCCACGCCGTACTCCGACAGGCGCTCATCCAGAATCTGCAGAACCTTCTCAAACTTCGGAGCCAGCGAACCTGCATGACGACGCATCTGCTCACGCACGCCCTCCGCGTCACCGAAGAACTTGGCGTGAGCCAACTGGTTGACCTTGTTCGGGCCAATGCCGCGGATACCAGCGTGCTTGAGGTAATCCTCCAAGTTGGCGTCCGAGGAAGCGTAGAAAGCAATACCAGCGCCTGCGAAGGTAATCTTCGAGGTCGAGCCGAATGCCCACACGCGGTTCGGGTTACCGGCCTCTTCCGCCCACTTAATGACGTTGTGAATCTCCGGGAACTCATCCGTCAGCGTGTGAACCATGTAGGCGTTATCCCACATCAGACGGAAATCCGGAGCGGCGGTCTCCATTTCAACCAGACGGCGGCAGACCTCAGCGCTGTAGGTCACACCCGTCGGATTCGAGAACATCGGGACATTCCACATGCCCTTAATCTGCGGGTCGGAGGCAACCAGCTTCTCCACGACATCCATATCCGGACCGTCTTCGTTCAACGGCACCTGAATCATTTCAATGCCGAAGTGCTGCGTGATAGCAAAGTGCCGGTCATACCCCGGAACCGGGCACAGCCACTTCAGCACCGGCTCCTCGTTCCACGGGCGCTCCGAGTCCACGTTGCCGAACTGCATGGCCCACGAAATCAGGTCAAACTGGATGTTCAGGCTGGAAGCATCCTGCGCCAGGACGTTTTCCACCGGCAGATCCATCAGTTCCGCCCAGATAGCGCGGATATCAGTAATGCCCTTGGCGTTGCCGTAATTGCGGACATCCTCCCCAGAAGCCGAAATGTAATCCGGCGCCGGGAGACCCAGCAGGGCGTTTGCGAAATCAAGCTGTTCCGACGACGGCTTACCACGAGTCAAATTCAGTGCGAGGTTGCGGGACTTCAGTTCCTCATATGCCTTCGCAAACTCATCCTTGTGTGCCGCCAACTGCTGAACATCGAAGGAATCCACGGCCATGGTGTACGCACCCTCCCAGGTATCGGACATAAGTTAAAACCTGACAAAACTGGCACGGAAAGCTTTTTCCCCGCGCCGCATCCGGCTTTGCAACCAAGTGTAAGGCATACCCCGGATTGGGATTTCTACAACTTCCCCGACAGCGCATCCAGACGCTGCTTACTCGGCCCCTCCAAGCCGATAATTTCTACCTCTTTGCCCCGGTCAGCAAACTTGACCCGCACGGAATCTAACGCCGCCACCGTGGAAGCATCCCAAATCTCAGCCTCAGACATATCGATGACAATCCGCTGCGCAGGATCGGTGTAGTCGAATTGGTACACCAGGTCGTTACTGGAGGCGAAGAACAACTGACCCCGCACCTTGTACGTCCGGGAGTGGGCGCTGGGGTCGTCGTCAAGCACTTCAATCCTGACCAGGTGAGCGACACGGCGCGCGAACATCAGCGACGCCACGACCACACCCAAAATCACCCCGATGGCGAGGTTATCCGTCGCCAGCGTGGCGATGACCGTCACCAGCATCACCGCCGTCTCCGAACGCGGCATCAGGCGCAACGTCCGCGGGGAAATCGAGCGCCAATCGACCGTGTCCACCGACACCACGACCATCACCGCAACCAGCGCCGCCATCGGAATCACTCCAACTGCAGAACTGAGCAGAAGGACCAGAATGAGCAGGAAGACACCGGAAAAGAGCGTCGTCAAGCGAGTGCGTCCCGACGATTCCTTCACACCCACCATCGTCTGACCAATCATCGCGCAGCCAGCGATACCGCCGAAGAAACCGCCCGCGATGTTCGCCACACCCAGCCCCCACGTCTCGCGGGTCTTGTCCGAATGCGTATCCGTGATGTCGTCCACGAGCTTCGCCGTCATCAGCGATTCCATGATGCCGACAATCGCCACGCCCACCGAATACGGCGCAATCAGCTGCAGAGTCTCCCAGGTCAGGGGCACATTCGGGATCAGCAGCTGCGGGAGGGATTCCGGAAGCTCGCCCATATCGCTCACGTTCGGCACGCGCCAATTCGCCAACACCGCAACAAGCGTGACGACGATCACCGTTACCAGCGGAGCCGGAATCGCGGTGAACACGCGGGGCAGGAACACCATAATCGCAATACCCAGAGCGACCAGCGGATACACCAACCAGGGCACATCGATGAGATGCTTGAGCTGCGCAGTGAAAATGAGGATACCCAGCGCGTTAACAAAGCCAATCATGACCGCGCGCGGAATGAAACGCTGCAGCTTAGCGATACCCAGCGCCGCAAAAGCAATCTGCAACACACCCGCGAGCAGCACCGTTGGAATGAGGTAATCCATCCCGTACGTCCGCGACAACGGCGCGACGACGAGCGCAACCGAACCAGCGGCAGCAGTAATCATGGCCGGGCGGCCACCCGTAAAGGCAATCACAATGGCCATAATCACCGAGCTAAACAGCCCCACCGCCGGGTCCACGCCCGCCAGGATGGAAAACGAGATGACCTCGGGGATTAGCGCGAACGACACCGCAGCACCGGCCAGCAGCTCGGTGCGCAGGCGCTTCGGTGAAGAAACTGCGAACCGGAAGGAGTCCCACACGCCCATTGGCGCTGGGGTTTCTCGGGTTTCTGGTGGTCCTGGAGTTTCTAGCGGTTCTCGTGTTGTCTGTGGTGGCACTCGCGTGTCGTCTGCATCGCTCATGCACAGTATTCTTCCAGACCAGCGAACGCGACCACTTGTGGCCAAGGTATTCACCTATCGATGCGCTGCAGCGTGGCCATAAGTGAATAGCTCATCGATAGGTGAAATGGCCTGGCCAATATCGCGGGGGTAAGTGCCGAAAAAACATCGATAGATCATAAGAAACCGCCGACAAGTGCCCGAAACCTAGCCATAAG